>JAKQGS010000147.1 GCA_029556045.1 Pseudomonadota bacterium
AAGGCCATAATTGATATTGGGATAAGTGCGGTAATTGCCGGTGCTTTGGGAGCCGATTTTTTCTGGGACTATATTAATCGATTTGCTGATATTAACGCTGACGGATGCATCGGCCGTCGAATTGGTGCCTTCACCCAGGCGCAATACCACGTTGTGGTTGCCATTGATAAGGCCGCTGAGGTTAACCGGGGTTGTTGTGGACCATGTGCCGGACATACATGTGGCGATATTCGACATTGGCGAGGGGCTTATTATATCGATGAAAAGCCCATCGCCGCTGCAGGTTCCATTCATCATCACAGATCCCGACATTTCAAATCCAAAAGTCGAACCGCTGGTTGGGCTGGTGACCATCAGGTTACGGGTGGTGGTTGGCGCATAGATGGCTCGGTTTCCCGCCATGTCCGTCACCACAATATTGAAGGTATAGGGAGTTCCCGGTGTGATGGCATAGGATGTGTTGTTAGAAGTATTCGGTAGCGATTGCTGCTGACTGCCCACCAGCATTTCCGATTCCGTCGTCAGGCCGCCAGATGTGCTGGAATACAATGCGTAGGAATCTATGCCACTGCCGGCATCCGCAGCCGAAGACCAGGTGATATTGGCGGTGGTGGCGCCATCGACCGTCTGCAGATTGACGATGCCGCCATTGCCCGGTGACGGTGCGGTGGTGTCGAGGGTGAATAGGGAGGATGCCGTATAGCTGGTCTGTAGGTTGCCGGCTTTGTCCTTCAGCCTGGCGCAGATGATATATTGACCATCCCCTTGCGATAGATTGATGCTAGCTTGGGTTGGACTATCGGTATAGTTCTGCCAGGTTTCTGACCCCGTCATGCCATCGCAGCTGGATGCTTTCAGTGCAGCTATTTGGAATTTATCAAAATATGCACCGTCCGGCAGGCTGCCACCCTGAATGTAAATATTGAAGTTTGAGGCATTAGTATAAGTACCGGGCAAATTCGACAGCGTGGCATTGGCTGGCGGTGTGGTGTCGAGGTGAATGGTGTGGGTAAAGGAGGTTGAAGTGTTTCCGGCCACATCATAGGCCACAATACACAGAGCATAGTATCCATCCCCTACCATGCTGATATCGCCAATGATGGAATAGGCTGGGGTCACGTTCACTTTTGGTTCATAAGCGGCGCTGGTGCAGCTGGGAGTGGTCGTGCCATCGCCGGAGAGAACTTTGCCATATTGGAACCCCGCCAGCTCCTGCTGCGGTGCACTGATATCATTGATGGTGATCGTAAAGTTACCACTATTGGCATAAAAGAGTGGTCCATTGGTCACCGAAATCGCTGGAGCCTGTGTATCCCGTTTGATAACGGCACTCTTGAAATAAGCCGTTATGCTCGAGGTGTCGACCAACTTGACGCAGACAGCGTATTGGCCATCCATGGTGATTGAATCAATCGTAGGAATGGAGGCGAGGCTATAGGTTTGACCGGCATCACAGGTAACCGGACCGGTGTCGTCCAGGAAGATGGTGTATTCTGCCGTAGAATAGTCAAGTGCATTCAGGGAAAGAGCGGGTAGGTTGGAAGAAATTTCCAGGGCGTTGATATAACCGTCCAACGCCTCGTTGGTGCCTACAAACGACAGTAGCTGTGGTCCTGTACTATCCCAGGTCAGAGTGAATTCGTCAGAGGTGGAGTTGCCCGCAATATCAAACGCGGTCAGGCGCAGAACATAAGAGCCGTCACCGACTGCGGTAACATCGGTGTTCAGACTGTTCACCATTGAAAAGGCCACACTTCCGGGCCCGGTGACAAAGGACCAGGCATAAGTATCGGCGCCGGATGCGGTCGCGGCGGTGGTAAAGGTAGCAGAAGCGGTTAAATCGACGCCCGCATTGACGGTGGGGGCCGTGGTGTCTTTGACGACGCTGGCGGATTTGCCATAGGCAAAATTGCCCGCAGCATCGTTGAGTTGAACGCAAAGGGCGTAGGTATTGTCAATCCCCATCGTACTGATGGCGGGGATGCTGCTATTGCTGTAGGTCTGGCTGCCGTCGCAGGTCACAGGACCGTCAACCAGGATGGCGGTGTAAGTTGTGGAAGTCTGACCAGAGGCGGTCAGTGTCGCAAAAGCCTGGGAGGATGGCGATTCGCTGCTATTGACATAGCCATCGGCCGCCTCATTGGCTGGCGCAAGACTGGTGAAGACGGGTGCGGCGATGTCGCGGGTGATGACCGCTGACTTACCATAGGTGATATTGCCAGCGTCGTCAGCGAGTTTGACACAGACCGCATAACTTCCGTCGGACCCAGGGATGTCGCTGATGGCGGGGATATTGATGTTGCTGTAGGTCTGAGCGGCATCGCACACCACGGTACTGCTCATGGGGGCGGTGTAATCATCGGCGGTGTAGCCGCTGGCGGTGAGGGTAAGCATCGCGGCCGTTGACAGGTATTCGCTGCTGTTCACATACCCATCAGCGGCGCCGTTAGCACCAACCAAGTCTGTGAAAACAGGAGCGCTGGTATCTCGAGCCAGTTGCGATGTTTTTCCATACGCCACATTGCCCGCAGCGTCTCTTAGGCGGATACAAACCGCATAGGCCCCGTCCGTCCCCATGGCGTCGAGACCGGGAAGGCTGGTGTTGGGATAGGTCTGGCTCCCATCGCAGGTGACCGGTGTGTTGTCATTCAGAAACGCGGAATAGGCGATTTCACTGGATCCGGTTTCGGATAGAGAGCCAGACGAACTGGCTAATCCTGAGTCGCTACTGCCGACGAATCCGTCCGCAGCGGCTCCATCCCAAATGAATGAGGTAAACACCGGCGCTGCCGTATCACGTTCCACAGAAGCACCGGCATAGCTGACATTACCCGCCAGATCCTGAACACGGACGCATACCGTATAATTTCCATCAATGGCTGGAACCGAAGATAGCACCGGCATACTGGTATGAGGATAGGACTGGCTGCCGTCGCAGGTCACGGAGGCACCTGATATGATGTCTGAAAACATTTGCGAGGTGCCGTCCGAGGTTAAAGTCGCAAATGGTCCAGTGGCGGTTGTGACTTCGATTCCGTTGAGATAACCGTCTACCCCATCACCAGCGGCAATAAAACTGGTGATGGTGGGGGGAGTGGTATCGTAGGTGAAATCCAATTCGTCGTAGGCGCTATTGCCGGCGGCATCGGTGACGGTCAGGCGCAGGGTATAGGTCCCGTCTACGCTGGCGGAAACCGTGGTATCTTCGCTTATGTTATTGGAGAATGTAATGGTCCCGAGTCCGGTGATTTTGGTCCATGCAAAGGTTAACGAAGAAGCATCCGATGTTATGGCATCGATGGTCACCGAGGTGTTGGCCGTCAGATCGCCACCGACATTCACCGTGGGAACCGTGGCATCGCGGGTCCAGCTCTGGGGGAAGGGTGTGACTTGCGCGTTAAGAGCGGCATCGCGACCCAGGACACAGAGAAGCTTGACGCCGTCGGTGGTAAGGGGTTCGGATATCGGTGTTGTCAGAGGTGTCCAGGAGGAATAAGTGGCTCCCGTGCAATCAGCAGCTCCTTCCAATAAGTCATATTGATATTCGATGGCTCCATCGGCCGAGTTAACCGTGATATTGATGGCGCTGGCCGATGAAGGATTTACTGGCACACCGGAAAGCGTCACCGCTGGTGCAACCGTGTCCTTCATCCAGGTATGTATGGTAGGGGTCGGTTGCTCCACCATGGTGTTGGTACGACCTCTGACGCAAAGTGTCTTGCTACCGTCCGCCCCGATGCTGTCTGTGATGGGGGTTGCCACCGTTATCCAGGATCCGTAAACAGCACCCGAACAATCGATGCCATTGAGAAGGTTAAATTGATATTCAACGATACCTGATCCCGCCACTGTGACGTTAAGGGAGGTCACGTTTGAGGGATCGGCTGGTTGTCCCGAGAGGGCGGCATAGGATGCCGTGGAATTGCGTGTCCAAGCCGCCTCGGAAGCCGCCATTTGCTCGTTGCCTGCCGCATCCTTACCCTTGACGCAGAGTTTATAGTCACCATCGGAATCTAGAGTATCGGTAATCGGTGTCGCGATGGACGTATCAATCCCATAGGTTGCGACGCTGCAGTCGGAGGCATTGAAAAGTAAAACATAACGATAACTATCCACTCCCACCCCGGCGATGACGACATTCAGACTTGAGTCGGCGGACGGGTTGGCCGGTTCGCCGGAAATCGAGGCGGTGGGGGCCACGGTGTCTTTGGTCCATGTATGACTATAGGGGGTGGAAATATTTCCCGCCAGATCGCGGGCTTTGAGGCAAAAGATTTTATTGCTGTCTGTTCCTAAGGTGTCGGTGAAACTGAAGTTGGTGGTCCATCCGCTGTAGGTCACGACGCTGCAATCCGTGCCATCTCCAATCCCATAGGTAATTTCGTTGATATCAGCATTGGTATCCACCGTGGCGCTGAGGGCGGTTGCGTTGGACGCACCATTGGGCAGACCGCTGACGGTGGGGTTGGGAGAAACCACGTCTTTGGTCCAGGGGTGGGTGGTATAGTTAGTTTGCATATTGCCGGCGGCGTCCTGGCCTTTGACG
>JAKQGS010000148.1 GCA_029556045.1 Pseudomonadota bacterium
CAATTTGTGACAAAACCTCCTGGCCGGTTGCCACCACCTTGTCTTCGGGCCATCCCATCACCTGGGCACATTCCTGGGGGGACATGCCCACCTTCAAAACCAGGATGGCCACCTCACGCTGCGGCCCGGGAAGGGTGCGGATCGCCTCATCGAGTTTATCAAAATGGGGCTCTAACACGGTGGGAACGGGTGGTGGCATTCCCTTCTTCTTTTCATCTCCCTTCGGGTCCAATTTAGGAACAAAAGGCGCCAGGGCGTCGTTTAAAAGCTGGCTGGTATCCGCGTTCCAGGTATCCGCACTGAAATTGCGAGCCGTGCTATAAAGGGATACCCGCATGTCCCCGAGGGATGTGAATCTGATCCCACGAGCCTGAACCGCCTGTGCTGCCTCATCAGCCGCATCAGCGGAACGAACCTTGTCACCGGTCATGCGAAAAAGATAATCGAAGAGCCGCAGCTGTTCCTGGGACATCAACGATGCCATAGCCTCGTCATCACCCGCCTGATAGGCCTGAAAGAGATCCGCAGGAGAATTGGTCATAGCACAGTTTCCTTCGTTCTAAATCCAGTCCGGGAAGCCATCATATAGAGATAAATTGAAATCGGCAAAAACGAGCGCACGACTTCCGTCACATTCTGCTCCCATAATCCCAGGACCCAAACCACAAAATATCCGACCCCTACCCACACGTGGGCGGTGCAATAGATCTGAAAGATACGCCGGGTCATCGGTCTGACCGGCAGGCCGCGGCCCTTGACCAGCCAATAAAGGCCCCAACCGCACAAAAGCAGGTCGGTGGGCCAAAACAGCCATTGGTTGACATTGTGATGAAGATCCAGATGGGCGGAAAACGCCCAGGTGGTGGGCATCAGCAACCCCAGCAAACCGGTGTAAAGACCAAAGACCGCAGCCACCAACCCCATCATGCGAATACCGCGATGGCGGATGTCATTTAATGCCTGCCGCTGTCCATGGGGTAGGCGCTTCATGCCGACGTAACTGGAAGCCATGATCACCAGCGGAATAATCATCAGCAACACCACCCAGGTCCCACCGCTCCATGACACCGGTGCCGGGCGGGGAAACTCCATCAGAACCCGACTGTCCCCCAACAGATTTTTTTGCGGGATATCGCTGGGGATTTGCAGCAGGGCTTCCCGCAGGGTCAGGGGTAGAAAAGTTTTGTCCTGCACCGACATTTCCCGGTCGATGCGGCGGTTCATCAAAATGTCCAGGCTCATGGCCACTTCGGGATTGGTCTGATAGTGGGAGCGCACCATGTCGCGGAAGGTTTCCCCGGTTTTCTGATCCTTCAGGGTTTGTCGGATGCGCCCTCCCACGGCCTCATCGATATAGTCCCGGGGGCGGGTGGAGCAGTTGTCAAAAAAATACTGATAGGGATAGGTCCGGTTTTCCGGCTGCATGTGCCAGATCAACCGACGCATCAGAATTTCCTTTTGCGACGTCGTCAGGTTCAGACGATCTTCCCACACGGTACGTCGTTCGAAGCGATAGCGCTTTTGGGCGATATGATTGGGATAGGCGCCCAGCTGATAATCCAGTATTCCCTTGTAGAAACGAAAACCAAAACTCAGGGGATCTGCAAAATCAAAGATCCCCCAGTTATAGATCATATCCTCGCCACTGCCACGATTATGAACCCGGATAGCGGTATGTCCAAAATTGTCATAGATATGGTCGCTGGTATCCACCGTGTGCAGGTAAAAATCCACCTGTTCCAGGTCCGCGGGCATGGATATATCCTGTCCCGCGGCCATGCCGGAGCAAACCGCCCACAGAGCAACCATCCATGTCCACCACCAGCTTGGGTTCTTTTTCACGGATTTATCCTTTGACCGGCGTTTGGGATTTCTGTCGTTTGCGGTTTTCCACGCGACGGCGTCGTCGCTCCTCGCCTTCCTTGAAACGGCGCAATTCATCGGGAGTTTCCGGTTTGATGGGGGGCATGGAGGTAGGGCGACCATGACTATCCAAAGCGACCATGGTGACATATGCGCTGGCGGTATGAAAAACTTCGCCGGTCACCGGATTTTCGGAGGTGATCTTGACCCCGATTTCACAGCTGCTATGGGACACATAGTTTACGGATGCCTTGAGATTGGCCACCCACCCGAGTTTGATGGGGGCGACAAAATCCAGGGCATCCACAGAAGCAGTCACCACCTGCCGCCGCGCATGCCGCAGGGCACAGATGGCGGCGGCGATATCCACCCACGACATCACCACCCCACCGAAAATCGTTCCCAATGCGTTGGTGTGCTGGGGCAGCACCATCTCCGTCATTTCCACCTGACTGTCCCGCGGTGTTTTGGCGTTTTCGGTCGTGGTCATAGTTTCACATCTCCCCGCTTGATGTCTGTTTGAATGGCCTGAGCCCCCTGCGGTCCCAGCGGCAGGGTCCCATCACCCTCCACCAGTTCCAGGATACGCACCCGGTTTTTGCCCTGTTTTTTGCTGACATACATGCCCTCATCCGCCCGCTTCAGCAGAACAACCTTGTCGCGCCCATGCTCGGGAAAGGATGCCACACCGATGGAGGCGGTCACATGGGCCTGCTCGTCGGCCCCCACATGAAAACCGTGCTCTTCAAGCTTTTTACGGATCCTTTCGGCGGCCCGCAGCGCCACCTCCGGGCCGGACTCCAGCAGCAGAACCACGTATTCGTCGCCCCCATAGCGGAAGACGCTGTCCACATCCCGCAGACAGCCGGTGATTACAGTCGCCACCTGTTTAAGTACTTCACTACCCGCCAGGTGCCCATAACGGTCATTGATGGGTTTAAAATTATCGAGGTCAATAAAGAGCAGACTGAAGTTGCCACCGTATCGCAACGAACGTCGGATCTCCGACTCCAGAGCCACGTCCAGATAACGATAGTTATATAGTCCCGTGAGATCATCCCGATAAAGAAGCGACTCGGTTTTTTCCAGGCGGTGAAACCACCGGGCCACCTGTTGTATCTGCACCGCCAGATGATCCACCAGTCGACTTTCCAGTCGCAACTGATGGGAAACGATGTCTGGGTTGGACTCCTGCTCCCACAACAAGATGCTCAAGGATTCCTGCGGTTCCCCCAGGACACAGAACATAAATCGCCGCCGCTGGCAGAAGACCGCATTGGCCCCCTCCTGAAACTCCGGGGAACGTATGGGCAGCAGTTTGATCTGCCCCACCAGATCTTCCAACACATCCTTGTCGATGGGGGAGATGCCGGGCAAATCAAACAGAGCGTCGCGACGACGGGCATGGATACCATCCCCTTCCAGCCGCAACTGAATGAAGGCGTGGAAACCGAAGTAATCATGCAGTAGCTGCACTCCCCGCTTGATTAATCCATCGATGGATGGTTCGCCCCACAGTGCCTGGGTGGCTTCCGTCATCAGATCAAAAATCCGCGCAACATCCTCCTGTGGCACCCCTGCCACAAGCTGGGACATCGGAGTCTTGCGTCCTTGCATGATCGTTTTCCTCCTATGGCGTCTGAAACAAATACTCTTGCAACTGATGCCCAAACACAAAATAAATCACGGCACCCAAAGCCAAAAACGGCCCAAAGGGCAGAGCTGACTTCAGAGTCAGCCGCCGGGTCGCAATGATACCCGTCACACCCACGACCGCTCCCGCCACGCTGGCAATAAAAACGGTGGGGATCAGCGCTTCATAACCAAGCCACCCGCCAATGGCCGCCAGCAACTTGACATCCCCCATTCCCATCCCAGCCTCCTTGCGGATGAGGTAGTAGATCCAGGCAATGCCAAACAGGACTCCGCCTCCCAACAATACTCCCAATAGAGCGCTTTGCCACGAAAGTTCCGGGTGGATCATCACCACCGCTGGCGTAAGAGCAATCATAGGCAAACTGATCACATCAGGGATGATCTGAAACTGCAGGTCGATCACCGAACAGACCAGCAGCACACAGACAAAGATCGCCAGATGCATAAACCGTATGAATTCCTGGGGGTCCACCTGCAGACCACCGTGATATTCCAGCACAAAGGGAAACTTCCAATAGATCGCGGGAAAAATCAGGGCGGTGGCCACCTCCACCAGCAGATAACCGACGGGAATGGGGGCTCCACAACAGCGGGCCCGCCCCCGCAGCCATAACCAGGACAGGATGGGGATGTTATGCCAGGCAGCTATGGGGGCTCCACAGGCCGGACAAACGGAGCGGGCGTGTTTAAAAAAGATCTTACGGGGGACCCGATAGATGCAGACATTGAGGAAACTCCCCACGGCAGCCCCCATCACCAGCCAAAACCAGGTGAGTGGTGCGCTCAGATAAAATGACCAGGTCTGGGGCTCCCACGGCATATGACAAACACTTTCTTATAAATTCCGACAAGTTAACTATTAACGGTTTCATAAGCAAGATAACTGCGTTGGTCTCGTCATGCACTCCTCGCCGTATCCAGACATACTGTCTCGTCGCTTATTCCTCACCGCCTTGTTCTCTTACTTATGAAACCATTAATATAATAACCGGTTGCAACAAAAGGCACAATTCTTCTTGGTTTCAGCCACCTTATCCGTTTATAACTTGAGTTTCGCAGAATTTTGCCGTCCAAACCTGGGAAGTTCCGTGGCAGGGACGTTGTCAGGTCGTCGTAAGGAAATAAATCATGAATCTCGCCACCCTCGAAAAACTTCAATGGCCATTGCTGGTGGAAAAACTTGCGGCCCATGCCATGACGGAGGAAGGAAGGGAGCTTTGCCTGCACCTCAAGCCGGATCTGACACAGGACACCATTGAGTTTCGCTGGCGTCAGGCCGAGCCTTTGAAAAATCTGGCCAAAGCGGGCTATCGTCCCCCGATCGGTCAATTGCCATTCCTGGAGCCAATATTCAAAGGCGCCCGCCTCGGTCAGATCCTGGATGGAGAATCCCTGCGGACCGTC
>JAKQGS010000152.1 GCA_029556045.1 Pseudomonadota bacterium
GAACTTTATCGCCCTCGAAAATATTTTTTATGACCTAAACTCTCTCAACTTGCCGGAAGTCCAGTTCAACTGGAGTTTCACGACCGAAAATACTAACAAGTACACGAACTTTCATCTTGTCTGGACGAACTTCGTCTATAACACCATCGAAATTGGAAAAGGGTCCGTCCATGACTTTTACAGCGTCCCCTTTGCTGAAGTCCACCTCCACTGCCACTTCTTTTTTCTGTGCATCAAATGCCTCAGGAGAGGTCATACGAAGTACTTCATGATCTGGTAGGGGACGAGGGTTCTTTTGATTACCGATAAATCCAGTAATCTTGGGAGTGTCCTTAATCAGGTGCATGGTCGAGTCATCCAGAATCATCTGAACGATCATGTAACCTGGAAATGATGTCTTGGAGACCGTTTTTTTCTTACCTGTTTTAGTGACGCTTTCTTTTACGGTTTGAGGAATGTGTATATCCCCAATTTTATGGTCAAGGTGCTGCATCTTAGCTCGCTCAAGAAGCGATGATTTGGCCTTCTCCTCGAATCCGGAGTAAGTGTGCACCACGTACCATTTAAGCTCTTCAGCCATGGATTAATTTCCTCTTAAGTCAGCAGTAAGCCTAGAACTTTTGCCCAAATTAGGTCGAATACCGCTAGAATGGCCGCGAATACACCGACCACAACACAGACAACCAGTGTCATTCGACGCGTATCAGGAACCGTTGGCCACTTAACTTTCCTCATTTCGGTAATAGAGGACAAAAAGTACTCGTGACGGTCCTTTTTCGATGCCAGAAAAAAAGTGGAAAGAACACCAATGCCAATGCTAACCAGTAGGCCGACATGCGGGAACCACTCGTCGTAACGCTCTCCCCAACCGGTTTGTACACCAATGGTTTCGGTAGCCTTCCATGCGGTAAAGGCGACTATCGCCGCAAAAAGGATATAGCTAGTCCGTAACCAAAACGCATCGTCTTTACCCATAAAAACTCCCGGAACAGAAAAGAAAGCAGGTGAGGAGGGGCTCGAACCCTCAGCCTGCGGATTTGGAATCCGCTGCTCTACCGATTGGAGCTACTCACCTATTTCAAGTCAGAGAAAAACAGGTGGAGCCCAAGTTTGAGTTCCACCTGCCTTATGCATTCTTAAACCACCGAAATTACTCGATGATGTCTGCAACAACACCGGCGCCTACGGTACGGCCGCCTTCGCGGATAGCGAAGCGCAACTCTTTATCCATAGCGATCGGCTGGATCAGCTCAACTTCTATGTCGATATTGTCACCAGGCATAACCATTTCAACGTTTGGGGGAAGAATGATGTTGCCCGTTACGTCTGTGGTTCTGAAGTAGAACTGAGGACGATAACCTTTGAAGAAGGGGGTATGGCGGCCGCCTTCCTCTTTTGTCAATACGTAGACAGAGGCCTTGAACTTCTTGTGTGGTTTGATGGATCCCGGTTTTGCCAGAACCTGGCCACGCATAACATCTTCGCGTTTTGTACCACGGAGAAGGATGCCGACGTTATCACCGGCGCGACCTTCATCCAGCAGTTTGCGGAACATCTCAACGCCGGTACAGGTGGTTTTCGTTGTGTCTTTCAGCCCAACGATTTCAATATCCTCACCAACTTTAACGATCCCGCGCTCAATACGGCCAGTTACTACAGTACCACGACCAGAGATCGAGAATACGTCTTCGATCGGCATCAAGAACGGACGATCAACCGGACGCTCTGGAACGGGAATGTACTTGTCACAGGCAGCGATCAGCTCAACAATCTTTTTAGCCCAGGGGTCTTCAGCATTTGCTGCATCCAAAGCCTTCAAAGCAGAACCTTTGATGATTGGAGTATCGTCGCCTGGGAACTTATATGCACTCAGGAGTTCACGAACTTCCATCTCAACAAGATCGAGCAATTCTTCATCGTCAACCATGTCGACTTTGTTCATAAAGACAACAATCTTAGGCACACCTACCTGACGAGCCAAAAGGATGTGCTCGCGAGTTTGTGGCATCGGGCCATCAGCAGCACTTACAACAAGGATTGCACCGTCCATTTGAGCGGCACCGGTGATCATGTTTTTTACATAGTCAGCGTGACCAGGGCAGTCCACGTGCGCGTAGTGGCGTTCCGCGGATTGATATTCAACGTGGGTCGTTGAAATCGTAATACCGCGTGCTTTTTCTTCGGGAGCATTGTCAATTTCCGCAAATGACCTGGCGGTTCCACCGTATGCCAAGGCCATGACCTTGGTGATGGCTGCTGTCAATGTGGTTTTGCCGTGGTCAACGTGGCCGATAGTACCAACGTTTACGTGTGGCTTGGTCCGCTCAAACTTTTCTTTTGCCATTTTTTCCTCCCGCAATCCGGCAGAAAGCGTGTCCTGAAAATTAATTTCCTATTTGTCATTCTGAAACGATGACAAACCTCTACACTAGCTGATTCGAAAAGACTACAAGAAATTTGAGAAATGGAGCCCAGAACGGGAATCGAACCCGTGACCTCGTCCTTACCAAGGACGTGCTCTACCCCTGAGCCACCTGGGCATTTGCGTCCATGTTTACCAGGCTGGCGCCATGGAACGCTCTATTTCTCAAAAGAAGCGTAGCCTCTTTCGCTTTGAAACCTGCTGGAGCGGGAAACGGGATTCGAACCCGCGACCCTTAGCTTGGAAGGCTAATGCTCTAGCCAGCTGAGCTACTCCCGCCTAAGCAAGTTTCAAATGGTGGAGGGAGATGGATTCGAACCATCGTAGGCGATGCCAACGGATTTACAGTCCGTCCCCTTTAGCCACTCGGGCATCCCTCCATTTTTGCCGGTGAGCTCTAGTTCACCAGATGGAGCTGGTGATGGGACTTGAACCCGCAACCTGCTGATTACAAATCAGCTGCTCTACCAATTGAGCTACACCAGCACCGGACCCGCACATGACTAATACTGTTGGTCAATATTACACAAGTTGGGTAGTAGGATTAAGTACACGCAATGAATCCACCTGTCAAGATGTTACAAACCTAACGAATCAAACGATTTTTACCCCTGCTGGCCCGGCTTTGTCCCCTTGGTGAGTTCATGCAGACAGATCCCACAAGCTACTGAAACATTAAGGGAGTCAAAACCGGAATAGCCGGTGATTTTTACCATACGATCGCACCTTTTACGTATCTGCGCCGCCAACCCCTTATCTTCGGACCCCATGACTAGGACGTTTTTTTCGTAGACGCCAGCAAGATTCTCGATCGCTTCGCCCTCCATGTCGGCGCCGAGGACCCAATATCCTGACGATTTCAGTTCATCCAGGACACGTCCAAGATTGACGACCTCTGTAATGTTCGTCACGGCAAATCCTGCTTGAGATGTGGCAACAGCAGCGGCTGTGATGGATACCTGCCGGTCCTTGGCAATGATCAGATCCCGCACACCGAAAAAAGCTGCACTTCGAACGATTGCACCCAAATTACGTGGGTCCATGATGTGATCCAGAACGATGATCAAATCACCGGAACGGCCAGCCATTCTATTGAAAAGGGTTGCTTCATCGGTGGCCTCAACCTTCACAATCGCTTCAAGCGCCTGGCTTTGGGGAGCTTTACTTTCCGCCGGTTCTGTAACTGAAAGTAGGCTTTCCGGCAATTGATGTTGATGCAGCAAACTGCGGACTTTATCAGCCAGGTGAGGTCGACAGCTTACGGACTTTACTGAATCTGGACGAAATTTCACAAAGTCTGATAGTGCTGAAAAACTATTGATAAAGAAGTGATGAGCCGGCAACCGGAAGTCATTATCCCGGGCAACGATAGCTCCAATCCGCCCCTTTTTACTATTCTGATACCGCATCAAATCATCTCGTTAAATGTGGATTTTATTGTTGCCACTTTTAACAGGGGCAATAAGTCACCGGAGATCTGCATCAAAAAATGGATAAGACTATCGAGGTGCAACGAGATCTGCCTGGTGCAATGATCGCTATCAAGACACCAGTTGAAAATGTTAAGAATCGATTCTCGTGGCAACTGACCAAGCTCATCGACAAAAAATACTGGGTTCTCCACGCCATTAAGCGCTCCAACAAATTGGTGTAACTCATGAATCGGCAACGTCATATTTTCCTGTTTGAACAGCTCCTGGACTGAGCGAATCAGCAACCCGTAAGCGTCGATCTGGGCCTTAACCGAACTCATGCCGCCGCCCTGCTGTGGCAGATCACCATGACTGAGCCCGGACAAGCGGCAGACACCTAGATTCATAAGGCGGAAAATCGCAGTATAGGCGGTGGTTTCCTGTAGTTTTGAAGCCTCTACAACATCACGCAACGAGCCTGAACCGGCGGACATTTCAAGAAGATCAGCGACAAACGTACCCGCTTGAATGCCGCGCAGATCCCAGGCGTCCTGATTTACAAGAAATTTGCAGTTTTCATTGGTCCTCGCCAGAAACATCCGATACATACGCCCAAACCCTGCGCATTCTTCCAATAAGATTTCTGATCCCCGTTCAAACACTACCGTTGTCGGCGCTTTCATGACACCCGATTCAATTGAAATCTGCACACCAGGCGCAAGGAAAATGGACCGCAGAATTTCCATGACCTGCAATTTCAGAGCGCGCCACAGCTCCACCGACGAGAGGATCTTGTTGATGAGCAGCACTTTGCCAAACTTTGTGTTGCGATTAACCTTTACGGCGGAGTCGGTCATTTGATCGATTGAAATCATGCCTGCCCGATACATGACCTCGCCCAAACGATCATCGATCATGTTTGACGACGCAAATACGATCTGTCCTTTCTTAAAGAAGATACGCTTGACCCCCTTCTGCGTGTCAACCTGAATCGTTCCGGTAAAATGGCTTTTGACCAGACCGATCAGCAAACTTCCAAGGATTTTTGGTTCAAGAAACAAAAGTTGCTGGGTAGTCATGATTAACCTTTCAATTTTTTGGGATCAATTTCATAGGATTTCAATTTTCTGTGCAAATTACTGCGCTCGATTCCAATAGCATCCGCGGTCTTCGAGACATTCCACTGGTTTTCCTCAAGTTTGCCAAGTATGAAAGCTTTTTCGAAATCATTTTTAGCCTGCTTGAGCGTCGCTGATGCACCAATGATGCCATGAGTATCCTGCAGGCCCACATCCCGGGGATGGATCAGCCCTACGACATCCTTCTCTGAAATTTCGTTTCCGGGCACCAGTATGCAAAGTCTCTCCAGGAGGTTTTTAAGCTCACGAATATTGCCGGGCCATTCATACGCCAGGAACAATTTCTGCACCTCGGGTGACAAAGACTTCTGGGGCTCCTTTAATTCATGCGAAATTTGTTCCAGGAAGTACTCACTCAACAAAAGTATGTCGCGGCCACGCTCTCGTAATGGAGGGAGATGAAAAGGCACTACGTTTAGTCGATAGAACAGGTCTTCACGAAAATTACCTTTTTTGATTTCCTCTTCCAAACTCTTATTGGTGGCTGCAATCACCCTGACATCAACGCCTACGGCCTCTATGCTACCCACTCGCTCAAATTTTTGCTCCTGCAGGATACGTAAGATTTTGGCCTGGGTCTTCAGAGACATGTCCCCGATTTCGTCCAGAAAAAGGGTCCCTTGGTTTGCCTGCTCAAAACGTCCGATCTTATTGCTTACCGCATCGGTAAATGCCCCCTTGGTATGACCAAACAATTCGCTCTCAATGAGGTGTTCCGGGATAGCCGCGCAGTTGACCGCCACAAAAGGACGTTTAGAACGTGTACTTTTTTCGTGGATCTTTCGCGCCACCACCTCTTTGCCAGTTCCATTTTCTCCAGTGATCAAAACCCAGGCATTGCGTGGGGCAACCAGGTCGATTTGTCGCTGGACCTGCATAACAACTTCCGAAGTGCCAATAAGACGGCTTTTGCCCTCTTCATCCCGCAGCGACAGACCTTTGTCATGCAAGGCTTTCGCATGGTCCAGCATGGGCAGCAGCTTGTCGAGTGAAAGTGGTTTTTCAAGAAAATCAAAGGCTCCCAGTTTGGTGGCACGCACGGCTGTCTCAATAGTGCTGTGACCGCTCATGATAACGACAGGAACTAACCTGTTGATTTCCTTAATCTTTTGAAGGACTTCAATACCATCCATCCCCGGCATCCAGACATCGAGAAGGACCAGGTCAGGCCGATCCTTAACAAATCGCAGAAGTCCTTCACGGCCATCCTTGGCTGTGACAGTCGTCCAACCCTCATCGCCAAATACCCCCGACAGGGTTTCTCTGATGCTCTGCTCGTCATCAATGATCAATGCCACAAGTCCCCTGGCCTCGTTCTTTATCTCTACTCTCATACCTCGACCTCGTCTTGCTTTCGCCCTTTCTCTCCAAGCGGTAGTTCCATGACGATCACGGCCCCGTTAGGTTGATTATCCTGAATACGCAAATATCCCCCGTGATCGGATATAATTTGCGCCACGATCGCCAAACCCAGGCCTGTACCTTCGCTTTTGGTAGAAAAATAGGGTTCCATCACTTTACTCTTAAGTTTGTCGGGAATGCCAGTCCCGTTGTCGGCGACCTCAATACGCACGGCGTTGGCATTTTCCAGCATTAGTGTGCGGAATTCCATGACACCTGAATCTCCGCTCTCGGCAATGGAAGCCAGCGCGTTATTGATCAAATTGGTAAATACACGGCTCATTTGCTCCCTGTCGAGGGGGACTAGCGGCAAACCACTCGCCAGGCCACTCAGGTCAAAACGAACATGGGAATAACTTATCGCAAACAGCCCCGCCACATCCCGAATTATTTCGTTGATATCCATGGGTCGTGTTTTTACGGTCGGTAAACGGGAAAACTTCGAAAATTCGTTAACGAGATCACGCAGACCATCAACTTCAGTCACAATGGTTTCCACACAAGAGGCAAATATTTGTTTATTTTCCCCTTCGAACTCATTACCAAAGCGACGCAACAGTCGCTGGGCGCTCAATTTTATCGGAGTAATGGGATTTTTGATCTCATGGGCGATCCGCCGGGCCACCTCACGCCATGCGGCTACCCTTTGGGCTTTTACTTGCTCCCCTGCATCATCAAAAACAACGACAACGCCCAATTCCGCATTGTTCTCGTCAAAAATCCGGCTGGCATCTGCGATCAGGGTTAATTCACGCCCGGCGTCTTCCAGCTCGATTTGCCCATTGAAGACCAATCGCCCCTGAAGCCTCTCCACGATGGGCTCCCAGAACACCTGCCAAAGGCAGGCCCCCAGAATCTCTTTGATTGGCTTACCGACCGCATCCTCTCCCTTGATACCTAAAAGGCGTTCCGCGGCTTTATTGATGGAGGTTAATCGGCCATCAGCATCCGCAGAAAGGACGCCTGCAGAAATATTCTTCAGGACCACTTCCATGTATTTTCGCCGTCGATCCAATTCTTCATTGGTTTCTTCCAATTCTTTGGTAAACCGGAGCACTTGATCTTCGTGCTTTTTAAGATCTTTGATCATTGAATTAAAAGCCCGCACCAGCTGACCGGTTTCGTCGTCGGTTTTAGCTTCCAGGGTTATATCATAGTTGCCGAGAGCCACTTCGCGGGTAGCCTCTGCAAGGTTCTGAATAGGACCAATGATGCCGCGGGCCACATAAAATCCCAACCATGTGGCGGAGAAAACAATGATTAACACAATAACAATCAGTAGGATAAGATAACTGAGGCGAATCAGTTGTGCTCCCGGTTTTAAGTTGGAAAACTCTTTAAGGATCGCCTCGACGCTTTTCATAATCTGGGTTTCAAAACGTTCTTCAACCAGCACGACTCCAGCAAGCTCACCACCGATGGCGTGAACGGGGGCAACCCCTTTGACGACATCACGACCTTCATCAATTTCTACGATGCCGCGGGACATCAAACCCGGATTTTTCTGGAAACGATCGATGGACTCCAATACAAAATCGACACTACTGTCATTTTTTGTGCGTTCACGATCGGAGGGGTTACCCGACCAGACAACTTGCCCAGAAATATTGTATAGCTTGACTCCATACAAGCGGTGTTCCACCTGAAAGCCGTCAAGGCGACGCCCGGAAATAATAGGGTGCATGCCCTCAAACATGCGCCCCGGGGGTTCGACATCTACTCTTTGCAAAGCAATTCGGGCCAGACTTTCTATGCGTCGCTCATCACGCTTGTAGACCAACGCACCAGCTTCGCGCGTTTTGTTAATCGTCGTTTCAACACGGGATGAAAACCAGGTATCGAAACTTTCGGTTAAAAATCGCGTCGATACATAAAACAGAAGAGTTGTTGGAGCTACTGCGAAAAAGACCAGGGCAATAACCAGTTTGGTGCGCAAACGAGAGCCTATCACACCTCTCTTACGCTCAATGACCAGCTTAACCACATTACGAAAAATCAGAAAACTCAGGACCAGAATCAGAACTACGTTAATATTGATCAGGCCAAAGTAAAAAACCGAAACAATGAAATCTTTACTTTCGGAAAGCCTTTCACTCAAATTAAACAGGGTTTCTTCGAGCCGCGACAGAACCATCAAAACCAGGGTGGTAGCCACCATGGCCAGAATTTCAAAGAGCCGCTTTCTCTCGGCGGCTGATTGGATCAGCGGCTTCTTCATGGTTTTTGTCGGGCTCCATCTGCCTTGACGCGAATGGGCACGACGGCAAACTTATGGCCCCTATGGAAAAATCGCAGTTCCCAGAACTCTGTCACCACAATGGAAGGATCGCGGTCAGAAGACTCAGCCATTTGGAATGTTACATTTTTTTCGCGACTATCCGGCAATGTGGTCACAACCTTTCGCACCTGGACTCGATCATTCTCGTCAATGGTCAAAATCTCCCCCTCCCGGACCACCACCTGTCGTTCATTCACCGATACCACGACATAACGGAGTTGGGGATCCTCTACCCGCAAATAGAGGACCCCATCTAACCGCCGGCTTGACATAGCCTTGATCTGATAGATCTCATGTCTGGTGGAAACGGACCAATGCTTGCGTAAATCCGTACCCGTGTCGATTGCAACACCCCTGTCGTCAAACTTTCCTGTGGGATTGTCGTAACCGACAATATTAACGATCCCCGGTCGTCGCGCACCATTGGTAAGCACGGCGTCCTGAACCTCCACTTTATCTCCACGCCAAACAACCAAAGTTTGGCGGTTTTTTATCATCAAAAGTTCCCCATCAACTCTTATCAATCCATAATCAAGGTCATCCTGTTGGCCACCCTGGCTCGGATTCATCAATACTTTTTGCTGAGGAGTCACCCCAGGAAAGGACGGTGCCTCTCCTGAGAGGAAGAGACTTAACACTATGAAAAGACTCATGATATATTGCATATTTGCACCGTTCCCGCGGAATTGGGTGGGTATTTAGTTTTCAAAACGGTAAAAACCAGTTAATTTTACAGAACAAATTCTATCATAGATTCCGCTGAAATTGGTCGAGGTCAAGGCATAATGAAGAAAAAAGCGCAGTGTATTCGACATACATGAGCATTTGTTTCTGACGAAATAACACAGAGATCGGTCTTGTGCGGCGGAATCTGTCTTAAAGAGGGGATTTGCATACAGTGGACGTCGCATCGGACAGGTTGACGGGATTTGCACGGTCCTTGCTGGAAAAAGGCAAGCAACCGGCAACAGTGGACTCCTACTGCCGGGATGCGCGGGATTTCCTGGAATATCTTGAGTCCCATAACCTTCCGCTCAACCAGGTTGAACCGGACACCTTGCTGCACTACCAGGACTATCTGGCAGGACAGGCTCACGACAAACACAATTCCATCCGTCGCAAGGTGATCGGTACCAGGCAGTTTTTTCGTTATCTGTCTGACTCCCGTCAGCTCGCGGCCACGCCCTTTGATGAAGTTCCCATTCCAGAGCGTTTTGAAAGTCTGCCGGAATCCTTGGATCCCGATGCTCTCAACGCATTTTTGGAGCCTGGGCAGGACAACGACGTGTCTCTCAAGGGCCTGCGGGATCGTGCGATCATATGCCTACTGGCCCTGGAGGGCCTTAAAGCCAACGAATTGATTCACCTGCAGTGGCAGGACTATCTTCCCCGTACTGATGGGGCGACCTTACGGGTCAATGGATTACGGCTCAGGACGATTGAATTGAGCCCCGCCACTCACTTGAGCCTGAAGCTCTATCGTGCCAAATTTCGGCAGATACGTGAGATATTAGTACGGAGTGAAGCCGTTAACCACCGCATGTTCATATCATTCAAGGGACGCAACAGCGCTGTGATTCTTCCCCAGCTAACGCGTCACGGGTTGAAGTTTCTCCTTTACGAAATAGGTGAGCAGATTCAAGTCAATCACCTGAATTCCGAGCTGCTACGGCACCATGCGGTCCAATTTCAGCTGGGACTCGGAAAATCTGCCGAAGACATCATGGGACACTTGGGATTGCGCCGCCCAGGCAATATCGCCAAACATGCTTCCAACGCCGGAAAAAAGTCCATACATGCCCTGTCATAGGACGTCATTTCTGAAAGTAATTGCTAAATAAGATGGCTATTCGCACGGACAGCAAGACAAACAGGGTTTAAATAGATTCTGCTGAAAAAGGTCGAGGTCAAAGCACAAGGAGGAAAAAAGAACAGTGTATTCTAGATATATGAGTATTTTTTTCTGACGAAGTAACGCAGAGATCGGCCTTTTGCAGCGAATCTAAATATGACTTTTAACGTGAGAAGCCATTCATAAGCGCCAGGTGCTAGGCGTCGATGGGCGGCGGCGCAGAGGAGTTTACGCCGGGCAAATGAGCACTGCCACGACGAAGATAACAACGCAGATGGGGTTTAAAAGTGGCATCTGAGCCTGATCATGAATTTTGGATGTCTATGGCCATGTCCCTGGCCTCCACCGCCGCCGCAATTGGTGAAGTCCCCATAGGAGCGGTCATAGTCGCCAACGGCAAGGTCGTCGCCACTGGATTTAATCTGCGGGAAACTCTCGCCGACCCTACCTTTCATGCAGAAATGATCGCCTTGCGTCGCGCCAGTCAAGTTCTGACGCGATGGCGGTTGAACGACTGCTCCCTCTACGTAACGCTGGAACCTTGCCTGATGTGCGCCGGGGCCTTGTACCAGTCCCGGATCAAAGAAGTGGTTTTTGGGGCCTGGGATCCCAAAGGGGGGGCAACCGGAACGCTCTACCACGTCCATACCGACCAGCGACTTAATCATAATTTCCCCGTAATAGGAGGAGTTTTGGAGGATGATTGCTCTAAAATCCTCACGAATTTTTTTAAAGATCGCCGTCGCTGAATGCTTGGCTTGTTCCGGTGACTCGGGTAAACCATCTAGACATCAGACACACCTGACAGGAGGTTCATTCATGACGTACGAGTTCTATAAAATTCTGCATTTTACCGGAATTTTCTTCATCTTCATGACATTGGGAGCTCAGCTCCTGCATTATATGGCCGGTGGAACCAAAGATCATCCCTTACGGAAGCTACTGGGGATGAGCCATGGAATCGGCATGCTGCTGGCACTGGTCGGTGGCTTTGGATTACTGGCGCGCCTGCAAATCGGTTTTCCCGGGTGGATATATGCCAAAGTGGCCATCTGGATTTTCCTTGGCGGCGTATCGGTCATCGCCATGAAAAAGGCCCAGCTCGCTCGAAGCCTGTGGTTTGTCGTCATTGCTCTTGGCGTGCTCGGAGCCTATTTGGCCCGCATGAAACCTTTTTGAATGAAACCGCCTCAACTTTGGATGAGGCGGCTTCGGTCTATCACAGTGGAGATGTTATCACTTCAGCCTTGGTGATAGTGACATCCTGCTGTGGACGATCACCAGCATCGGTTTTTACCGCACCTATTTTCAGGATGACATCCAGACTTGTTTGATCGGCAGATTGACCAAAGACGGTGTATTGGCGGTCAAGAAATGGAACTTTGTTTAAACAAAGAAAAAACTGCGAGCCCGCTGAATTGGGATCTTGGGTGCGGGCCATCGACAATGTTCCCGGCTCATGCAAACGGTTATTGAATTCAGCAGCGACTTTGTACCCAGGACCTCCGGTACCTCGGCCCTCAGGACATCCGGCCTGAATCACAAAATCCTTCACCACCCGGTGAAAGATAATTCCGTCGTAAAAACCAATCTGCGCCAGACTGATGATATTTTTGCAGTGGTTGGGCGCGATGTCCGGAAACAGCTCCAGCCGGATGTCTCCCATTGTGGTATGCAACACGACTTCATAACGGTTCTTTTGAAAATCGACGTTTTTTTTGGCCTCTTCTACCTTGGCCGGCACATCCCCATCTTTATCGAACAGCCCCATGACGCTCTCCTTATATCTTGAAAAATAAGCCCCCCACTCTGGCATAATTCCCTCAACAACTCAAACCTCGATTCACTCTGCTAAGGCCTCCCGTCGTGGCATCCAATTTGCTCTACCTGTAGCAGCCGATGCGATGGGCGTATCGGTACGGGACCATCAAGATCGGGTTATCCTTATGTTTAATACATTATTTTCAAGTAGTTACACACCAGAGAAACAGGGACGCTCCAGCCTGCTAAGGTGGACCCCACTGCTTGCCATGCTGTTCGGACTTTGGTCAAGTGTCGCCACGGGTAACACCATCGGGATAGACTCACAAAACTTCAATCCAGCTGCCAGCCCCATGGATCATGTCACAGTCTATTCCTCCAAAACCCTTGGGCAAGGTAATTACAGCCTTGGCTTGTTCATGGATGGAGCCGTGAATACACTTCCCTATTTTAGTGAAGCAGGCTCGCCCACCAATGATTCCCGCAAGTCCTATAACGATATGGTCGTTGGGGCCAGTATCGTCGGCAGTTTTGGTATCATGAACAACTGGGATCTGTTTTTGTCTTTGCCCTCTGTCATCTATCAGGAAGTTTCTGACGAATCCTACCATGGCCAATACGCCGATACGGGCAATACCGCCGTCATTGCTGGCACCAAAGTCCGGCTTTGGAGCAATGGAGCAACCGGGATCGCCCTGGTGGCTTCCGTTATGATGAATCGCATGAAAGATAATCCTTACGCCGGGGACGGCTCAGGGGTAACGTTCAATACAGAATTGGCTGTGGATCATCAGATCGGTATTGTCAACGTGGCAGCCAACGCCGGTTACAGAACACGGCAATCCGGTGATGATGTGGCAGATACCAGTACTAACACCACCCCCGTGACACCCTACTCCAATCAAGTACTACTCTCAGGGGCCGTTGGCGTTCAAGTGCCAGGCACCCAGGGTGAAATCGTCGGTGAAGTCTATGGCAATCAAGCCAGTGAGGACATTTCGCGCCAATCAGAACGACGAGCCTCAGTGGCGGAGTTTATTCTAGGATATAAACACCGACTGGATGAAGCATTCACGTTGCATATGGGCGCTGGCGGCGAATTCAAGCACTCCACCGCATCAGCCGACCGCCGAATCTATGCAGGCATTACCTGGATGGAAAAGAACGATAAGCCAAAAATCGAGCCTCCTCCAAAACATGTACCAACAAGTCAACCAGTGGTACGCCCGGTCCCCGCGAAGAAACCAGATCAGACTATTGTTATCCAAGACATTCTGTTCAAATTCGATAGTGATGAAATTTCCCATAATGCGGCACAAAAAAATCTGAAATCTCTGGTGGAAATACTCAAAGGTCCCCGCGGCCTGAATAAACTGGTCATCGAGGGGCATACCTGCTCCATTGGAGCCGATACCTATAACAAAAAACTCAGCCAACGTCGCGCAGATGCCATCAAGAAGTGGTTGGTCGATAACCACAACATTTCCGCTGACAAAATCGTGTCAGTAGGCCATGGGGAAGAACATGCGATCGGCGACAACAAAACCGCAGAAGGTCGCAAGTTGAATCGTCGGGTCGAATTCAAAATCTATCATGCAACCAAAGCACCGGTTGCCCAGAATAAAAAATAAGGAAAACCCCCATGAAAAAACTCATAATGCCCGTCATTCCTTTGTTTGTGGTGCTCTACATCGGTGCCGGGTGCAAAGCGGCACGCTGGGAGTATAATGGTAAGAAAGCTGGCCAACCGCTGCAGAATATCGATGCACCGGCACCCCAGTTTGAAATTGAAGGTCCCACCACTGGTGAACCCAATAAGGACTATCAATTTATTGGGAAAAACTGTGGTCAAGATGGCAAAATAACCTGGATGGTACTGGGCCACGATGAGTTGGGAACCAAAGAGGGTGAAACCGTCACCTACCGGTTCCCCCGCACCGGCACCTATCAGATACAGGCCACCTGCCAGATCCCAGGGCTTCCTCCTAAGTCGGCCACGCACTCCATTACCATATCCATACCCAATGGCGGTAACGGTAATGGCGGTCAAAATCAGAGCCAGAATCAATCTCAAAACCAGAATCGTAATTGATTGGGCTGCCCTATGTGATTCCCATTGACGCCACCCGGTATTTCGTGGAAATACCGGGTTTTAACTTACCCTAGGATCCCACCATG
This sequence comes from Pseudomonadota bacterium, assembly GCA_029556045.1. Next base: position 14,444 of record JAKQGS010000152.1, read on the forward strand.
ACTTTGCATCGATATACCGCCATCTGTCCCAAGGAAATCCAAACGACGGTGGCACAGGAGCTTGCCGAGTTAGGGGCTGAACATATTACCGAGGGTTTCAAAGCGGTTCAATTCACGGCCGACCTGGAAACAGCCTATCGCATCAATCTGTGGTGCCGAACCGCCAGTCGCGTACTTATGACACTGCGGGAAGCTGCTGGTTCAAGTTTACCGATCATTAAAAGTCAGGCCAGCCGCATCCCCTGGAGCGATATATTCCTACCCACCAGCACCTATCTTATAGAAGGTGTTGTGGGGGATCGCGGTCCGGAGGCTCCGACGTCAAACGATCTTAGTAAAGCCATTCGTGAGGGACTGGAAGACTACTTTGCCCGGAAGGGCCTCAAAAAGCCCACGGTCAATTTAAAGGAGCCACAAATTGTGGTTGTGGCTTTTCTCTATCAGAAAAAGCTGACGATCAGCCTCGATATTTCCGGAAAAAGTTTACACAAGCGGGGCTATCGCCTGGAGGGACATCCGGCCCCTATCAAGGAAACACTAGCGTCCGCTATTTTGACTTTGGCTGGTTATGATGGAACCCAACCACTTTATGACCCCATGTGTGGCAGTGGTACGATTGCTATTGAAGGATGTTATAAGGCTCTGCACAAAGCACCCTTGATCCACAGGAAAAAAGGTGACTTTGGCTTTGAGTGGGTTAAAGGTTTTGACAGGGCTCTTTGGCGGCAGGTGCAGGATACGGCGCGGAATGAAAAGACAGAGGAAATTTCTGCGCCTATTTTTGCGTCCGATATCAGCGAAGAGTTTGTGAATATGGCACGTCAAAATGCACTACGTGCTAGAGTGGAAAAATTCATCAACTTTGAATGCCGCGACTTTATCGATTCCACCCCACCCACCAAAAATGGAATTTTGGTCTCCAACCTACCATACGGGGAACGGCTCAATAAGGGCAATAGCGACGAACTCAAAGAGTTCTTCCAAAGGATTGGAAATACGCTCAAAAGAAACTATGCCGGATGGCGGGCGGCTCTTCTGGCCGCGGAAGAATCCCCTTACAAATTCATTGGTCTGCGCCCCAGTCGCCGTATTCCCATCATGAACGGCAGTATATCTTGCCGTTTGTTGATTTTTGACCTTTACGCAGGAAAAAAGCACGAAGGTGAGACCGAGCGATGACCGGAAGCTAAAATACTCCCATCAGTGGCTTCCATGACCTAATGATAGCAAATTGCCATCCTGATCGAGAATTCTGACTGTGACCCCCTGCATCTCGACGCCTTTGGCTTCCTTCCAAATAGCCTTGGCTAATTCCTGAAGAGCTGCCTCCTCGTTGCGGGACAGGGTCATGACATCGACCTCCCCCGGAGCCGCGATCATGCCAGATTCTCCAGCACTTCGACGTTGTTCCGGACTGGAAAATTTTCCGAAGCCGAAATGCTTCGCCGGAAACAGGTAGAGCGTCATGAGTAAAAAAGCCGACTGCATAATATACACCATTTCTTCCTCCCCCAGGCATTGCCAAAGACAAATCCTCTATGCTTCCGCATGCGGGGGCGCCTTCCACTGGAAGGCATTAAACACAAAACCAAATTCGGTTTATTTTTAAAAAAGATGAGATTTTTTTTCAAAAACCAACAAAGATCCTTTTTTTCTGAGAAAATTCACCCGAGAACGTCAGCGGTAATTAAAATAATTCGCCGACGAACACCAACAAACCAGCAATTTTTATCTTAAGGTAAGAATTATTATGGGGACGACATCATGAGAATTCTATGATGTCGTATAAAGTTATCTAAGGATTAACGAGAAGTTTCTTTGGAGGATTTTGCAGTACGCTGTCGCAAACTTTCATAGAGTATAACAGCTCCTGCCACTGAAACATTCAGGGAATCGGCCACACCACACATCGGTATAACGACTTTATGAACTTCAGGTCGGTCCCAATAAGAACTAAGGCCGTGCGCTTCACTTCCCAACACGACAGCCAAAGGCCCAGTGCAATCGATAGTAAAATAAGACTCGGCTCCATAAGGAGATGCTGCTATCCACTGGCAGCCCATGGTGACGCCCAATCGATAAGCCTGCTCTGGTTCCATTATGAAAAATGGCACCGTCAAAATCGTCCCCAAGCTCGCACGGATGGCGTTGGGATTGTATGGATCGGCACCTTTTCCCGTAAGAATGACCGCATCGACTCCGGCGGCGTCAGCAGTGCGGAAAAGAGCTCCCACGTTACCGGGTTTTTCCACCTCCTCCAATACCAGCAACAATGGATTACTACCGGTGATGCGCAGATTTTCCGGGCCATGCCGCCGCTGTTGCAAAACACCGACCAGTCCGTCCGAACCCTCACGCATCACCAACTTTTCAAAAACCACCTCGGACACTTCCAGGAGGGCGGGCGAATTGTCGTGCCGAGTGGTCTCGTCAATAAATAACCGGCCCTCTGAAGTCAGTAGCGACGGGCAGTAGAACAATTCACTCAACTGATAGCCCGACCGGTATCCACGCTCCAATTCACGATACCCCTCCACCAAAAAGGTCCCCGCACGCCTTCGTTCACGGGCATCACGTAATTTTACCGTGGCTTTAATGCGGGGATTTTGAGGGCTTTCTATACGGACCATAGGGATTCATTCCCGCGTAAACAAGCAATAGGTTCCACTGGGCAGATGCCTCTGGTTTCCTAATTCAGGGATCAGCATTTCCCCTGCCGAAAAACGACCCCTGGCGTGACCCACGATAGGAAGAAGTAGATTTTTCATGCCTTCGGGAGTGTAACCATGGGAGTGAGCACTGAGCAATATAAAGGCAAAATCCGGTGCCAGAATTTCCTTCAGCTGATCCAGGAGCCCGTTCAAATGTTCTTCGATTTTCCAGGACTCTCCTTTGGTGCCCCTGCCAAAACTTGGGGGGTCCAGAATAATACCCTGGTAGCGGGATCCCCGTCGAACTTCACGGGCAACAAATTTTTGCACATCATCCAAAATCCAGCGAATCGGTAGTTCACCAGGACCATTCAAAGAGGCATTTTCCCGCGCCCAGGCCACACTGGTTTTGGAGGCATCAACATGAACACACTGAGCCCCAGCCAGCGCAGCGGCAATAGTGGATCCTCCTGTATAGGCAAACAGATTTAAGACTGACATCGTGGAGCGGGAGGTCCGCGCTTTCGCAATGATCTCCTGCAGCTGCAACCAATTGGCTGCCTGCTCCGCAAAAATCCCTAAGTGACCAAAGTCCGTCAATTCCATGCGGAAAATTATCCCGGAAACGTTGATGTTCCAGGATTTTTCCATGCGTTTATTGACAATGGACCATTTGCCTTCTCCCCCAGAGAATCGGGTGAAAAAAGCGTCTACTTTTTTCCATTCATCGGGAGGGAGGGTAGGACGCCAGACCGCTTGGGGTGATGGTCTGGAGATACGGTAAGGACCAACTTGCTCAAGCTTATTAAAGTCACCGGAGTCGATGAGCTCGTATGTTTTCAATCCGGTCAATGCCTGGTCCATGTAATCACAGCGGCTGTCACAATCACGTTTACCAGACCCAAGGGCAGCATAAACTTCCAGCCCAAGGCCATGAGTTGATCATAACGAAACCGTGGCAACGTCCAACGCACCCATACGTACATCCACATGAAGAATGCAGCTTTTAAAAGAGTAATTCCTACGCCAATCATCGAGGCAATGAATGTACTTCCCCCCACCAATGACACCAGCGTATCGTAGGAAACAAATGGGATCTGCCATCCGCCAAAAAAAACGATGGAAGCCAAACAGGACATCGTAAACATCGCGACATATTCCGCAAAGAAAAATGCGGCGAACTTGGTGGTGCCAAATTCGGTATGAAAGCCAGCAACAATTTCGCTTTCCCCTTCCGCCAGATCGAAAGGAGCCCGATTGGTTTCCGCAAACATGCAGATAAAAAATAGAACAAAGGAGATCGGAGCCAAAACGACGCCCCAGACCTGGTCCTGTTTCATGACAATCTCATTTAGGTCCAAGGTGCCATATAACAGTACGATGGGAATCATGGATAACCCCAGTGGAATCTCATAACTGATCATTTGGGCACAGGAGCGAATGGCCCCAAGCAGTGAGAACTTATTATTGCTTGCCCACCCAGCCAAGGACAGACCATAAACGCCAAGACTGGCAAAGGCAAAAATCATCAGAAAGCCGACATCGAGATTGATGATGCTTAACGGGATCGTGACACCGTTCCAATCGAATGGGTGACCAAAGGGGATCGCCCCAATGGTGACGAACGCTGGGATAATAAAGATCACGGGCGAAAGGTGGAAAAACGTCTTATTGGCACCATCCGGTACGATTTCTTCTTTAAAAATAAGTTTCAGAGCATCTGCCGTTGCCTGCATCAGACCGAAGATTCGCCATTTAAAGATACCGACGCGGTTGGGACCTACTCGTCGCTGCATCATGGCGGGACCGCGGCGTTCAACCCACAACATAATGGGTGGAATCTGCAAACAGATAAGGGCCACGACGACGACCTTAATGAGCATCGCCACCAGTTCAACTGTTGATTCCTGATTCAATCCCACTCCAAAGCTCCCCGTTTCCAGACGTAGACGTAGCCAAGAAATAAAATGAAGATAAATATCACGCCTTCGATAAAACCAAACCACCCCAACTGATCGTAGGTTTTAGCCCAAAGGTAGAGAAAAACAGTTTCAATATCGAAAAGTATGAATAGGATGGCCGTCATGTAAAACTTGACGCTCATCCTCTCCTTGCCACCCGTAACCCGAGGCACACCGGACTCTACCGGTTCATTCTTTTCTTTACTGGGTTTTTTAGGGCCGAGAAGGGCAGCCAGACCGCTCAGGGCGCCCCCAATAACCAACGCCACAACCATTAGAACTACGACAGGCAAATAGGGATTCATGGCAGCACAGATATCCTTTTTTTATATCGGCAGACCGTACTAGAAGCTCCAAAACCAACGTGCCTGGTCAGGATAATCCGAACCAGGCAACGTGTCATCATCAGACTTTATATTCGTTGTAGGGCAATTCCAGAGCTTCAGCAACAGCACGGTGAGTCACCTTGCCCTGGAAGGTATTGAGACCCTTCATCAGAGCGCGGGAGTCTTTCATGGCGCCTTTGAGGCCCTTATTGGCCAGTTCCAGCGCATATCGCAGAGTAACATTGGTCAATGCGTAGGTGGAGGTTTTGGGTACGTCGCCGGGTATGTTAGTCACACCGTAGTGAATCACGTCTTCCGCCACATAAGTGGGATCATCATGGGTTGTGGGCTTGATGGTTTCAATGCAACCACCTTGATCAATCGCAACATCGACAACGACGGAGCCTTTTTCCATCGTGCGCACCATTTCACGGGTCACCAGACAGGGAGCCTTGGCACCTGTTATCAAAACCGCACCAACCACGAGATCAGACTCAGCCACCGCTTGCGCAATATTCTCCGGATTGGACATCATCGTATCGGCGTCGGTACCGAAAATGTCGTCAAGGTAGGCCAGACGCTGAGCATTGACATCAAGAATTGTGACACGAGCACCCAAACCAATGGCCATTTTTGCCGAATTGATCCCGACAACGCCACCACCGATAATCGCCACGCGACCGCGACGAACACCGGGTACGCCACCAAGCAGCAGACCTTTGCCACCTTTATGCTTTTGCAGGCACTGGGCACCCACTTGAACAGCCATGCGCCCGGCCACTTCACTCATGGGAGTTAAAAGAGGTAAAGAAGCATTATCCAGCTCGATGGTTTCGTAGGCGATGGCAGACACGCCGCGGTTGACCAATTCATGGCCCAGTTCCACGGCTGCCGCAAGGTGCAGGTAGGTGTACAGGATTTGCCCGTCGCGCATTTTGGCGAATTCTTCTTTGATGGGCTCTTTTACTTTCATGATCATTTCGGATTGAGCCCAAACCTCATCGGCGGTTTCAATCAGGGTTGCGCCCGCGGCACGGTATTTTTCATCGGTGATACCAGCACCAAGTCCGGCCCCTTTTTGAATCAAGACCTTGTGTCCCGCTTGCGTCAGGACCTGTACGCCACCTGGTACAGCGGCAACACGATTCTCGCGGTTTTTAACTTCTTTTGGCACACCGATAATCATGGAAACCTCATAAACAACGAAGGTTTGAAAATAAGATGATAGCTGTCAGTGATACGTGAGCCGGCTTTAGACGTCAATCGTCATTCCATCATAGGCAAACTCCACCCCAGGGTGCAGTCGGTGGCTGTCCCTTAAGTAGTCGACTTCATGGGCCAAATGCGTCAAAATCCCCCGTCGAACCCCCAGTTGCTGAAAGAGTTCCATGGTTTCTGGAATAACATTGTGGGTACCATGGGAGCCAAAATGAATGCCGCTGGCGATCATGGTGTCCAGCTCTCCTCTCCATGCCCTGACTTGATCTTCAGTAAACCCTTTAAAATCAGTGACATATGCAAACCTACCGATTTTGTAACCCCAGGTGCGCACATGACCATGCGGCAGGATTATCGGTTCGATCTTTAGTTCACCAATCCGCCAGGGACTGTCGGGCACTGTTGTCAGGGAAATTTGAGGCTTAGCCCCATGATATCCCGTCTCACTGAAAGCATAGGCAAACCGATTGCGGAAATCCGCTTCATGATCTTTCCCCACATAACAGGTAATAGGAACTTTTCGGGAAAAATAGAATGCCCGCAGGTCATCAAAACCATGACAGTGATCCGCATGGGTATGGGTATACAGGACCGCATCCAACTGTGTTATCTCTGCCTTTAGAACCTGTAATCGAAATTCCGGAGAGGTGTCGATCACCAGCGTGGTACCTCCGCTGCGGGAGCGTATGGCAACGGAAGCCCGGGTTCTTTGATTCCGGGGTTCATCGCTAGTGCACACCGAACAGCTGCAGCCAATTACCGGCACTCCGGTGGACGTTCCACTGCCCAGCACTGTCACGTTGATCGCATCCATTTTGAATCCCGCCTGTTCTCTATCCTTACCATATGTCAAATTATCGAATTTATCCGCTTATTTAAAGCAAAGTTCTCGACCCTACCCATTTTCAAATTTCACTCGTAGGCCCCCAATATTATTCGACTATACTGGGCAGCTAAATATTCGAAACCTGAGGCCGAACCCTTTATTAAAGGAAAAATGAGGAATTTGGCGCTTGTGCCCGACATTCTTTTCCGACAGGTGATTTTATGAAAAACAGTGCGGCCCTTAACCTATCCATATCTGAAAAACGAAGCCACGAGAGAATTATCGCATCCGCCCACCTGGAACTGGAGCTGCAACCGATCGCCGGTGGTACCCGCTACCCCTTTGAAACCATCAATCTAAGTAAAGGAGGATTCCTAATCCAGGGAGACCCTTCCCGCAGTTATCCATTTACCTCGTCCTCGATTCTCAGCGTATGGATATATCCCAACAAGACCCGACAAGAACCCATTCAACTGCTGGCTTGCCCTGTGCGTAAAAGCGAAAAAAATGAAATAGCATTAAAGATTGTACAAATTGACCCCGACAATAAAAACAAGTTATATGCATTCATTGACGATCTTATTCACCTGCTGGGCCCCCACCCCGAGGTTCCTTTTTAACAACACAGGTCACCGTGGCGCTCATTGTACAAAAATTTGGTGGTACCTCCGTCGGCACAATCGCGCGCATCAAAACGGTAGCATCCCACATACAGCAGACTGTGCAACAGGGGCACAGAGTGGTCGCCGTGGTGAGTGCCATGGGTAGTCAGACCGATGACCTTCTGGATTTGGCCTTTGCTATCAGCCCCCATCCACCAGCCAGAGAAGTGGACATGCTGCTCACCGTAGGGGAGCGCATCACGATGTCACTTTTGAGCATGGCTTTGCATGAGTTGCAGATTTCATCACAATCATTGACCGGCTCCCAAAGCGGAATTCTCACGGATCACCATCACGGCAATGCGCGCATCGAAAAAATTTTAGGAAATCGCGTGTGGGATGCCTTGGGCAACCGCCAAGTGGTCATTGTCGCGGGCTTTCAGGGGATGAGTCCCACCAGTAAAGAGATAACGACCCTGGGACGAGGAGGATCGGATCTGACGGCCCTGGCCTTGGCTCACTGCCTTCACGCCGACAGCTGTGTGATATACAAAGATGTGGACGGTATATGCACAGCGGACCCCCGCCTGGCTCCTGATGCCCGCGTATTACCGGCATTAAGCTGGGATACGCTGTTGGAGCTGACCTGGTGTGGCGCCGGGGTTGTCCATGCCCGAGCTGCTCACCTGGCCAAAAAATTCAGTATCCCGCTTGAAATCCGTTCAAGTTTCAACTTTAAACACCCTGGTACCTGCATCGAAGGAGCGAACACCATGGAATCACCGCAGGTTATTGCCCTTGCGCACAAAGACAAACAGACCTTCCTTAGTCTTCGCACCGCTGGATCGCTCTCGCTGTTACCGGAAAATCTCACATGGTTGTGGCAGAAAGGTGAATCTCCCCTCATGGCCCAGGAAATCCGGGATGCCGATGGTTGTACCCTTAACCAGATCATGAGCAGCACCCTGAGCGCTGGTCTCCAGGATCATTTGGCAGCATATTTGAAGCAAAAAAATGAACACCTCGTTACCCTGGCTGAGCGAAGGGATTTGGCGACGATTTCCGTCATTGGTGAGGGATTTTCGCAGAGCCCGGAAACCGTTGCTAGGGTGTTACGTGCCATGCCTACAGAACCTGTTTTTCTGGAAACCAAGAACACCGCAATTAATATCGGCTTACCGGAAACGGCGCTGGAATCCAGCATCAAATCCTTGCATGCCGCTCTACTTGAGGCCCATTAGTACTCCCAGACTGACACCATAATTGTTGGAATTCTGCAGACGGATGAAAGATCCAGAAATATAGGGACGCCATTCGCCAATCGTCCACAGCATAGCCGCCTCACCGCGCATCACAAAACCCATACCGGGAAATATCCGCCCGTCCGCAACCTCCTTAACATCCCGACCACTTCCAGTAGAAGCCGAGACATTGGCGAATCCAAGACCGAGATCACCGCGGAAAGACATTTCACGGTTGCGAAAGCCGGTGTAGGAAACCCCTCCCAGTGCGCCAATCACCGACATGGAGATGGTATCTTCATTGATGGCCTCTTCCGTGATGGTGGCATTCCCCTTGCCGGAGATAAAGAACCCCTGACCGAAGACAAAAATCCCATTCTGCCACAACCATTCCATAAAGCCATCCAGCTGAAAGCCCAGAAAGCCCTCTCCGACCCCCAGACTCACCAATCCGAGGCTCCCGCCAACAGACTGCTCTGCGCCTTTTTTCAAGACCTTAAAATATTTGGTCGGCGCATCGTACTCCTCATCCTTAATCATCTCCAAATTGTGACTTCGTAAAATCGGACCATATTTCTTTTTAATTTCAACAACTCTGATGCGCCCCTTGAGATTCTTCACCTCCCCCATCGCCACCAAATCGCCATCTTCGCTGAAAATACCCACTTTATCGCCAATGGTCAGACGAGTCGTATCCACTTCACACAAGTTTTGGGCTTTGTTGCATTTGACCTTATAGGCCAAAGCCGGGCAGGCCATGAAAAGTACGACAAGTGGGATAGCTGCGCGAATCAATGACAACATGACGGTCCTCACTGTATGGAATGTGTTGATTTTATTTTACAAACAGTAGTGAAGAATTGCATCAAATCTTTTGAAAATGGGCGGGCGCTGGTGCTGGATACTTTAGTGAGTCTTAGTCGGACTTGCCGGAACTTTCTCGAAGATGTCGCGAAAGTCGCTCACGCATTGCCTCATCCAACTCCACGACAGTCATGCCCTCATCCTGCGCTCCCGCCAAGACCTGCATTGCTTTCATGTATGGCAGCCGAGACCGATCTTTTGGCATCATCCTGAGGATATCGGGTAATGTCATCCAACTGGATGGGGCTATGAAACCACTAGATTCCGCCAGGGTTGCCACAAACAGGGTGCAGAATCGACCGTCTTCCGCCACCAGACTGTCTTTAAAACAGGCCAAAATTTTAACAGCACCATGCAACCCACCGCGGTCGAGATGCTGCTCAACAATCTGGGTAATCTGCATCTCTTCGCTAAATCCATGGACAATCTCAATCGACAGTCCAAAACCGTGTGTTACCGAACCGTTGGGAAAACGAAAAAAACCGGCTTCATCCCGGCAGGCCACCAGCAAAATGTGAGTCCCTATCTCTGTCATATCTCCCCCTTCAGTGGCGTGTCTGATGCGTATCCAATTTGCCCTAACACTGCTTTCGTGACCGTATGCAGCGTCTCCATGGTGCCGATACCCTCGACGGCTACCGCTTCCAACTCCGGGAAGTTCAACGTATTGATTTCTTGCTGTAACAAATCAATGGGGAGCGCCCCATCAATGTCACGTTTATTGTATTGAACAACAATCGGCAGCTCGGCAAAATTAATCCCTTCATTGGCAAGAAGTTTTTTGACGTGCTGCCACGTCCTGATGTTATCCGCCAAAGCCTCGATGCGGGAGTCCGCCACAAAAACCAGCCCATCCACCCCCTTGAGAAGGGTTGTCTGCATGGACTCATAATAGGGTCGGGCAGGTAATGCGTAGAGGTGAACTTTGATATGAAAATCCTTTACATATCCAAGACTTAGAGGCAGGAACTCAAAAAACTCAACGCCCTCTTTTTCCGCCATTTCAAATAGTCCGGACTTAATCTCCTGGGATGTCTTGCCGTAGACAGCCCGAAAGTTCGATGTCTTGCCAGCTCCCGACGGTCCACAATAAAGAACCTTGCAATGGATTTCCTTGGTATCAAAATTAGTGAATGCCATGACAATACCTTAGTCGTTCAATTGCACCGATTCAATAGTACCGCCAAATAGCCTCACCGCTTCCTGAGTCAGTGGGTGATTGGTCACATCGGTCAGTATTTTGTTTTTTTCCAGCTCAGATTCACGTCTGCGGGTATCCAACAGGGATTCCTGCGCTATATTGGTATAACTACCGCTATTTGGTTCCACCCGGGCACCTCCCGAATCCCCCAGACTTGAATCCTGATCCGCCCTTTTTTCCCGCGGAATACCGCGAAACTCGCCCTTAAAACCAAACATCAGAGCCAATTGTTCCACGACCTTTTTTTGAATATCCGGCTGCAACAATTTAGCTGCGGCCAGACTCTGCGGGTCGGCGGCCACCACGATTCGTTGTGACGAATATTCCACCAGGTAGGCCTCCTCCATTATCCGGGCCTGCAGAGGCTTTTGCCGTTTCCATTGCTCCACCAGATCCCGCCAGGTCGCTGGAAAACGCCCCTCCGTTGGTATCGCAGGGGGTAATACGTCGTCCTCTGGTGGTGGAGGAATCTGAATGGGAGTTGTTCTTAGGGAAGGCGCTTCCATTGCACCAATGGATGTTGCAATAGGGGAATCCCCCGAGGATGCTGGGGACAATGTCGCCGTTGGTTTGAGCTCAGGTGACTGGGTGGATCTGGGATCGACGACAGCAGCCGATTCCCCATCACGATTGAGGACGTTTTTTTTCCATTGGTCCATCAGATTGGTTTTAGCAGCTGGGGGCACACTGGCGGTTGCACTCGCCGTTCCGCCGCCTGCAGCGTGGGGAGCCACCTGCGGTGATTTTGGGGGCATAGTTTGGGTGCCAGAGATTTTAGGCGCAACGCCACTTGCAAGGCTCTCCAGGTCGGGAAGCCCCGGATCCAAACACCACTCCAAACTGTAGTTTTCAAAAATAAACCGGTCGAGTGCTGACCCAGTTAATTCCGTGCGACATTTCATAAAGGTACGAAACAAGCGGTTCAGATCAAATGGTTTGCCTGCCTCGGTCAGATCCTGGATCAATTGCAGCTCGTGCGGGGTTATATCCAGCATGCCAATATCAGGATTCATCGCCCCAAGACCCCGAACCACAAAACCATGTCGGCAGAACGTGGCAATACACTCCACCACATCCTCCCAATCGGCACCCTCCTGATCCCAGGTATCAATGAACTCGATGCATGACCTGCCATCGCGAGACAAAGCCGCTTTGATAAACGATATGGTCGCAACGGAAGATATTTTTGACACCAGCCCGGTCAGCGATTCACGCGTCAGATTCCCCCCGCCAATGGCAATAGCCTGATCCAGAAAGGTCAAGGCATCCCGCATGGATCCCTGTCCTTCCCGGGCAACTGCCAGGACGGCATCATCTTCAAATGGAATGTTTTCCCAAATCAGAATATTCCGCAACCGTTTGACT
>JAKQGS010000162.1 GCA_029556045.1 Pseudomonadota bacterium
AATTGGTATGACGACAACTCCAGCACAAAATAGTCATAGGTATCTTGTGCATCCACCAGAGCATCGCAGGGAGAAAAGCCGAAATTTCCCCCGAGAAACGAGCGATAGCCCCGTTTTCCCAGAATATGGTGAAACATCGCGCAGGTCGTGGATTTGCCATTGGTGCCGGTCACCCCAATGATAGGCCGATCGATAAAAAGACAGGCCAAATCGATTTCAGAAAGGAGTTTGATACCCCGCTGAACCGCTTCCTTCAGCAGGGGAATGGACAAGGGAATTCCGGGGCTGGGGATAATGCCAGTCAGGCCATTGAGTAATTCAAATTCCTGACGTCCTACGTGGAGCGGGATATTTTCAAGAGCGAGTATTGTGGAAATGTCGAGAGGTGGCGCCTTCAAGTCACTGAGAAAAACATCAGCACCCTTGCGTTTGAGCAGGCGAGCAGCTCCCACACCGGATATTCCAGCCCCTAATACCATCCACCTTTGTTGGGTAAACTCCTGGCGCATCGCGACACTTACCGCAGTTTAAGGGTCATCAGGGCAAAGATGGCCAGCATGATGGATATGATCCAAAAGCGGACGATCACCCGCGGTTCAGGCCATCCCTTGAGTTCAAAATGGTGATGGATGGGGGCCATGCGAAAAACCCGTTTTCCGGTCAGTTTGAATGAGACCACTTGGGTGATGACCGAGAGGGCTTCCACCACAAAAACACCCCCTACTATTCCCAAAACGATTTCATTTTTTGTGAATACCGCAATGGCTCCCAAGGCACCGCCCAAAGGCAATGCTCCCACATCCCCCATGAATACCTGGGCTGGATAGGTGTTGAACCAAAGAAATCCCATGCCAGCCCCCACCAGACAGGCCGAAAAGATAGTTAATTCACCAGCACCAATCACATAAGGGATCTGCAGGTATTCGGCGATCTTGATATGCCCCGCCACATAGGAGAGGATACAAAAACAGGCCGCAGAAATCATCACAGGTCCTATTGCCAGTCCATCCAGACCGTCCGTCAGATTCACCGCGTTGCTGGCTCCTACAATCACAAACATCGCGAACGGGATGTACCAGAAGCCCAAATCCAGACGCACATCCTTAAGGAATGGAACATAAAGTTCACCGGCGTTTGGGGTGCTGTAATAGTGGAAACACACAATCAGGAGGGAGACGGTTATCTGACCTATCAGTTTGTACTTACCCTTTAAACCCTTGGTGTTCTTTTTACTGATTTTGAGGTAGTCATCCGCAAATCCGATCAGCCCGAACGTCAGAGTTATCAGAGCCGTATACCAAAGGAGGGGATTGGCCCAATCCATCCACAGGAGAGCTGGAATCAGGGTGGCAAACAGAATAAGACCCCCCCCCATAGTGGGGGTGCCCGCTTTCGAAAAGTGGGACTTTGGACCATCGTCCCGCACCTGTTGGCCAATTTGTTTCGATTTTAACTTGCGGATAAACCATGGCCCGAGAATCAGACTTAGGCCAAGGGCGGAAAGAAGAGCCGCCATGGCACGAAAGGTTATGTACTTGACGACATTCAAGGCTCCGATATAGTCCGCAAGCTGATGGAAGAGGTAAAATAGCAAGTTTTGTCGTCCTCTGTGTCTTTGGTTTTTAGTTGAATTTTGGTCTATGACAAAATGTTCACAAATTAATCACGATGGATCCCCCGGATTTTTACCGGAGCACTTTCGTATTGACACCACTGTCTGATCGTGCGACGTCACCAGGACCGATCGTCTCTATCTTATCCGGCGCAACATTAAGATACTTCAACGATTCTTCAGCGATTTTTTTAAACACCGGAGCAGCCCACAGCCCGCCATAATACGGTTTTTTGCCAGGTTCGTCGATCACTACATAAATCACGAGGTGGGGATCTTCCACGGGTGTGAAGCCGATAAAACTCGCAACCCGAAGGTCCGTGGAGTATTTTTTAAGGGCTGGATCAACCTTCTGCGTGGTGCCGGTTTTGCCGGCGGCGGTATAGTGATCAAGTCTTGCATTTTTACCGGATCCCTCAACCACCACGGTTTCCAGCATGTGTCGCAACTTCTTGGCAACATCGGGCTCCATTATTTTGCGAACAACCTGCGTGCCGCTGGAGCGTAAAATGGTGCCGGAATAGGATTCCACCCGTTCAACCAGGTAAGGTTTCATCAGATTGCCGCCATTGGCGATAGCGCCATAACTCTGCACCATCTCCAATGCGGAAGTGACCAAGCCTTGGCCAAAAGTGACGTTGGCAAATCGTACCGGCTTCCAATCTTTCCAATAAGAGATGCGCCCGGTAATTTGTCCGGGGAACTCGATATTGTTGGAGGTTGAGGTCAAACCATATTTGAGATAGTTGTTATAAATCGCTTCAGGACCAAGCCGACGGGCAATTTTATAGGTACAAATATTGCTGGAATGGGTGATCACGCCGGTGGTGGTGAGATCCTTTTCCGGGTGAGTGTCCCGAATCAGCCACCGGCCTTCACGATAAGTCCCATTTTCACAGTAGTGCTTTTCAGTGGGACTGGTTTTTCCATCTGCCAGTGCGGCACCGATGACCAGGGGTTTGACCACCGAACCGGGTTCTATCAAATCCGACAATGCCCGGTTTCTCAGACCCCCCATGGCTTTGAGAGTGGGGTGATTGGGATCAAATTTCGGATAATTGGCAATAGCCAGAATCCGCCCGGTATGAGGATCAGATACGATGGCATAACCAGCTTTGGCTTGGGCGGATTCCACTCCTTCCGAAAGGGCTCGCTCGCTGATTTCTTGGATGACGCTATCGATCGTCAGGAACACGTTTTTGCCGCCCTCTTCCGGTGCGGCGGCTTCCGATTCTAAGAAGATGGCTTTGCCCCTGGCGTCACGGGAGTTCGTGAATTTAATGGTCTGCCCTTTGAGTTCAGTGTCATACTGCAACTCCAGACCAGCCAGCCCACGATTGTCGGTGCCAACATAGCCAATGATTTGCGCGGCGGAGGAACCAGACGGGTAAAACCGCGCTGGTTCCATGACCTGATAGAGGCCGTCGATATTGAGGGTTGCCACGGCATCGGCGGTTTCCTGGCTGATAGCCCGTTTTAGCCAGGCGAAATAATTAATGCGATCCGCCGCAGCCTTGATTTTGCTGTCAGGCATACCAAGAAGGCTGGCTAATTTAGTGCGCTCCTTTGTGGTTGGATTAAATATTTTCGGATTCACATAAAGGGATGGTTTGCGCACACTGATGGCCAATGGCTCCCTCTTGCGGTCAAAAATGCCACCCCGATAGGGGGCGAGTTCTATATTGCGATGATATTGATGGTTGGCGATGGCCTGCAGGTTCTTCGAAGAAGAGGGGAAAAGGTGCACGATAACTGCTCGAACTGTTATGGCAGTAAATATCAGAGGGATCAGCAGATAAAAAAATTGCAGTCTCCGAACATAAAAATGACCCGGCTGCAGACGTCCGTTGCGACGGATCTTGCGTTTTTTAGGTTCATTTTTCATGGTATGAAAGAAGTTTTTCAAAAGCTTGCGTATGCTCCAGCGGTATGGGTCTCCCGTTTACGGTTTGCAAAATTCAGCAATTCTTTCTTGGTGGTCAACTTGGCCAGCTCCATCTGCAGATGACTGCGTTTTTCCAGGAGAGAAGCCTCATCCGATTTAAGTTTGCCTAATTCATAGCCAATCATGGTCGTTTGAATACGAAGGTGAGCGCGACCAAAGGCCATGCAAAGGCTAAGGACAAGTGCGGCGCTAAGTAGCGTAGAAAGAGGAAGTTTGGCGACTCTTACCATGAATGTTCTCCTTAATGCTGTGATAGTTTTTCAATGACACGAAGTTTAGCGCTACGGCTGCGCGGGTTTTCCTGCAATTCATCATCTGTTGGTAAGATGGGGAACGGCTTAATAATTTTTCCCCGCGGTTTATGGCCCATTGCCAGAATCTGTTGATCTGTTAATGGTAAGCCACGCAGATGAGGTTCTGATAAGCTGGAAGACTCATATTCCCGAAACAACTGTTTGACAATGCGATCTTCGAGCGAATGAAAGGTAATGATGGCTAGCCGACCGCCAACATCCAAAATTGAAAAAGCATCTTTAATCAGAGATGAAAGTTCATTGAGTTCATCATTGACTTCAATGCGAATCGCCTGAAAAATCCGCGTCGCCGGATGAGTTCTGCTTTTGGTTTTATAAAAAATGGATTGTTCCACAAGGTTTGCGAGTTCAAGCGTTGTTTCGATAAGCTTGATTTCCCGCGCTTTGACGATGGCGCGGGCAGCAAAATGCGCCTTGGGTTCTTCGCCATAGTCACGAAAAATGCGGGTTAACTCACGTTCCGGATATTGATTCACTACTTCATGGGCGGTCAGCTGTGTGTTGGACGTGTCCATCCGCATATCTAATGGACCATCCTGGGTAAAGGAAAATCCGCGAGAGCCCTGATCGATTTGCGGACTGGATACACCAATGTCCGCGCAGATGCCCCGAATGCGACCGATGATACGATACTTTAACGCGATCGAGTGAATATCGGAAAACGGCGTTTTTTCGACCACGAGTGCGCCGCTTTCAATCGCGGAAGCAAATCGAAATTGCAGGTTGGTGATGGCGGATGGATCGCGGTCAAGCGCAATCACCATTCCCCCAGGAATCGTGCGCTCCAGCAGCCCGGCTGTATGGCCTCCACCGCCCGCTGTGCAGTCGATCGCGATTTCACCGGGATGCAGATTCAGACTGGCAACCAGTTCTCTGGAAAGAACGGTGACGTGCTGAAAGGTCTGTGGGGTGGCATCGACGTTCATAAGCCAACTCCCAGAGAATGCATCGATTCGGTAATACTTTGAAACCGGGAGGATAGCGCATCAAATTCCTGACCCCAAGTTTCTGCGGCCCAGATTTCAAATCTATTGAGGTTTCCCACCAGAACGCAGTCGCGGGAAAGACCAGCATATTGTCGGAGCGTGGCAGGGATCAATATTCGACCAGCTTTGTCAATTTGGCATTCTGCAGCACCGGAAATAAAGTACCGCTGAAAGGCAATGATTTTAGGATCAAATTGCGGTAGGGTAGCCAGCCTATTTTCCAACCGCTCCCATTCATCCAATGGATAACCCACCAGGCAGCGCTCAAAATTGGTGATCACAACAGTGGGCTCTTCCTGGCCACCCAGTTCGCTACGAAAGCGAGCCGGCACTGCCAGGCGTCCTTTGTCATCGATGGCATGTTCGAAACGACCCCTAAACATGCTGTGATCCTCAGATCTTCTAAAGGGTATTGATGGAAAGTAAGTGGGGACACATCGGTAGGAGCTTGAACGGGCTTCGGTGACACTTTCACCCACTTTCCCCCACTTAACTAAAGAATAGCGAATTCATCGGATTGGAGTCAATGGACGGGGGTGAAAGCTTCTGGTAAATCCACAAAAATTCGGCATTAAAACACCGACGGCGTCGACATAACGCAAAGCAGTGGCCCAAGGATTGCGGTTGCATGCCATCAAAACACAAGCAGCAGCGATTGTGGTGGAGATGCCCACTATATATCACCGCGAAATAGGAGCTCTTCCGGACAATCTCTCCCAATACATTTGGTCAAAACGAAATTGAGTGCTCGAAGACTCCCACCGCGGTTCAAAAGCCTAAAATTTTTGGAGCGGTCTCCCAAAAAAATGGGGATAAATTTTTACCTCTTCATGACTAGTCACTGCCAAACAGGGGATCATACCGAGCAGTGATCAGGTCTGAAAAACCGGTAGTAGGATTGGTGGATTCGACGTCAACGATGTGATTAGTCGCTTAAACCCCT
>JAKQGS010000175.1 GCA_029556045.1 Pseudomonadota bacterium
TGTCAAAACCAGTTTCATCATCCTGGACCAAGAGATTTGTGATGTGACTCACTACGCGACCTCTCGCAAACAACGGTTGCTCAGGCGTTGGTTAGGATCTACACCGACCGTCTGGCTCTTGGGAGGCGCACTATTTTTGCTGGGAGAGAGCCGCTCAAGATCATAATGCAGCCTGGGGATATCCTGCCGGAGAAATAACCGTGAAAAAAATTCTCTTCAAAATCCTGGAGCAGCTCATCACCTTGATCCAACGGGTGATTGCCAAAGTACGGAAGGAAATGTTCCTGGCGCGCTTCCAACAAGTAGGAACCAATTTGAACTTTTCACCCATCGACTCCCATTTTTCTGCAGAGACGATCAAGATTGGGAAGAACGTTTTCATTGGCGAACGAGCCTGGTGCGGCGGTAACATCACCATTGGTAACAATGTCATGTTTGGGCCGCGGCCCATGATTTTGGCCGCCAATCACATTTTTGCCATCCAGGGAAAAAGCCCCCGGTTTATCCAGCCGGCGTTTCCGGGTCAAAACGAGGCCCCGGTTGTCATAGAAGACGAGGTGTGGTGCGGGGCGAATGTGACCATTCTGGGCAATGTGACCATCGGGATTGGGGCAATCGTTGGCGCCAGCTCTGTTGTAACCAACGATATACCTCCTTTCACAATTGCCGTGGGAAACCCATGCCGGCCTGTAAGAAAGGTTTTCGATGACGAGCATCTCCTGAGCCACCTGGCCGCGCTGGGCTATCCCCCTGAGTTCAGCGCAGGCGTTGTGCAAAGGAGAAATGCGCTTTTGAGCGGCAAGGCTTTACCGGTGATCGACAGAACCGATGAATATACGCATATTCATTATGCCCCACTTCCATAGCGAGCTCCCGAACCAGCATGCACTCCAACCTGATCAGAAAAGCGATTAACCGGGGCAAGAATATCCAGGGGCTGCTCCGGGCCAAATTATGGGGCACACATCTTTCAGACCAGGATTTGTGGCAGGCGCTGAAACCTGGCTATGCCAACCTGGAGGCCTTCACCGAACACCTGCGCGAAACCCCAGAAGCCCGTTTTTTCATCCAGCCGCAAGATCAACAAACCCTCCTCCCCTACCTGCGCCAACATTTCCCCTCCCTCGAGCAGTTGACGGTCGCCGCCGCCGACAAAGCCCTCCACCACACCTTCGATTTGCTCGGCTCGAGCCCCCCCCCCCTCGGAAAAGACATCGACTGGCATGCAGATTTCACCACCAGTCACCGCTGGAGCCCGCACCAGTACTATGCCTTTGCTCGCCCGGCTCCCTACCCCGGCGGCTACGAGATCAAAATCCCCTGGGAGCTGAGCCGCTGCCAGCATTTTGCCTGGCTGGGGCAGGCTTACTGGTTCACCGGGGATGAAAAATACCCGCAGGAATTCATCGCTCAGGTAACCGACTGGATCGAGAAGAATCCGCCTCAATGGGGCGTCAATTGGAAATGGTCCATGGATGTGGCCATCCGGGCCGTCAACTGGCTGTGGGGATATTACTTTTTTAAAGACTCACCCTCCCTTAGCAATCCATTCTTGATCACCTTCTATAAATCGCTCATCAGCCATGCCCGCCATATCCTGCGCAACCTGGAACGCTCTGAGGGCCTGACCACCAACCATTACCTGTCGAACCTGGTTGGGCTGGTCTACCTGGGGATTTTGCTGCCTGAGCTCAAAGAGGCGCAAGAATGGCGCAAGGTGGGATTGCAAGAGCTGGAAAGCGAGCTGTTCAAACAAACCACACCAGATGGCGCATGCTTTGAGGCATCCACCAGCTACCACCGCCTGGACACCGAGCTGTTCTTATCTGCCACCCTCCTGGCGCAGTTGAACGGGCATCCCTTCAGCCCCGAATACATGGCGCGCCTCGGAAAAATGCTGGATTTCATCCAAAAGATCACCAAGCCCGACGGCACCGTGCCGCTTTTTGGCGATCAAGATAATGGCCGGCTGCACCGTCTCAAAGTGTGGGAAGATGCCGATAGAGAGTGGCTAGATCATCGCTACCTGCTTGCCATTGGGGCGATCCTGTTCCAGCGGGATGATTTTGCCTTCGCGGCCGGCGAACAAAAAGAAGAATCCATCTGGCTCTACACACAGCAGGCGCTGGATTTCTGGGAGCAGATCGCTCAACGGCCCGAACCGGTTAAGCCAGCGCAATCCACCCTGTTTCCTCATGCAGGGATCGGCATCTTGCGCAGTCCCGATCACTACCTGGCGATTGTGGCCGGGCCCAACGGACAAAATGGGGTTGGGGGCCATGCGCACAATCATGCCCTCAGCTTCGAATTCTATGCCAATGGCCAAACCTGGATCATCGATCCCGGAACCTACACCTACACGAAAGATTACCCTGCCCGGAACACCTTCCGCAGTACCACCTGGCACAATACGATTTGCATCGACGAAGAAGAAATCAATCCCATCGACCCCTACGATCTTTTTACGCTTCCCGATGTTGCACAGGCGCAGATCGCCTCTTCGAAGAAACCGATGATTTGATCCGGGTATCCGCATTTCATCGCGGGTATAATAGGCTTCCGCTGCCAGTCACTCACCATCGACAGGTGGTCCATAAAAAAGCTTCTCCCACCGTTTGGTGGATCATCGACCGGCTGGATGGGAGTGG
>JAKQGS010000200.1 GCA_029556045.1 Pseudomonadota bacterium
ATTGCTTTGGTGGGGGATTATGACATATTCCCCATCCAAGGCATATTACACAGGTAATAGCCCCCAAGATACTGGATATAGGACATTGACCCTCCTCAAGGCCCGCGGCTTTGGGGAGTTTTTGCCAGAGGACAAGGACGCATGAATATTCAGCAGATCCAGGAAGCCCGGGAACTCTACGGCATTGATGGCTGGAGCAGCGGCTATTTCAGTATCAATGATTCCGGCCATGTCTGCGCCCATCCCAGCGGTGAAGAACACCTGTCCATCGACTTGCCCAAGGCCATCGAGAAGGCGCGAGAGCTGGGCATCCGCACCCCCATGATTTTGCGCTTCCCACAGATCATCGACACCCAGATCGAGCGTCTGCACAGCTCATTTCGGGAAGCCATGAAAGAATATAAATACCAGGGGCACCACTTTGGCGTTTTCCCCTTTAAGGTGAACCAGCGCCGCGAATTTATCGACAGCATCGTGGCCTGCGGTAACAAACAGAACTATGGGTTGGAAGTCGGCAGTAAAACCGAATTTATCGCCGCTCTCAGTTACAACCTCTCTCCATCCGCTTTGCTGATCTGCAATGGTTTCAAAGACAGCGAATTCATCGACATGGGTTTTGTGGGCAAAGCCATGGGCAAAAACATTGTCATGGTGGTGGAAGGCCCCGACGAACTTCAGACCATTATCGACCAAGCTCAGAAAAGCCGGCACTGTCCGGATGTGGGCCTGCGGGTGAAACTCTATAGCCGCGGCTCCGGTAAATGGGCCAAGTCTTCCGGCGAATCCTCCAAATTTGGCCTGACCACCATCGAGGTGCTGAATTGCCTCAAAATGCTGGAGAAAGCCAATCTCCGCGACAAACTGAAGATGCTGCATTTCCACATCGGCTCGCAGGTAACAGAAATCAAACGCATCAAAAACGCCATCAAAGAAGCCTCCCATGTGTACGCCAAAGTGCACAAGATGGGCTATAACCCGGTGTTTCTCAATATCGGCGGCGGCACGGGCGTGGACTACGATGGCAGTAAAACCTCCTGTGCCTCATCGGCCAACTATTCGATGCAGGAATTGGCCAACGACGTCGTTTACGAAGTCAACGAAGTGTGTCGCAACGAAAACGTGCCGGTTCCCAATATCGTCACGGAAAGCGGCCGGGTCATCGCGGCCCACCATTCCGTGGTGGTCACCAACGTCCGGGAGGTGCAGAGCACCGAAAGCCTCGAAGCCCATGAGGGCATCGATCTGGGCATCGACGAACAGTCCAGCCCCAAAGGTCTGCAGGAACTGAATTACATTCTGAACAACATCAGCCGCAAAAACTTCGTGGAGTATTATCACGACGCCATTGAATACTATGAAGAGCTTTTCACTCTCTTTAACCTCGGCTATGTGCAGCTGAAGGACCGGGCGGCCGCCGAGCAGATTTTTCACAGCATTTGCCGCAAAGCCCTGTACTTTTCTTCCTTTGAGCGACACCCGCTGGAAGAGTTTGAGGACCTGCAGCAGCGTATGGTCAGCAAGTACCTTGCGAACTTTTCCATCTTCCAGTCGATTCCGGATGCCTGGGCTATCGACCAGCTGTTTCCGGTGATGCCGCTTAGCCACCACGAAACAAAACCAAGCCATAAGGCCACCATCGTGGATATCACCTGTGATTCCGATGGCTGCCTCGAAAAATTTGTAGACCGCCGCGATATCCGCACGGTGCTTGACCTGCATTCTCCACTGGACAGCCCCTATTACCTTGGGTTTTTCCTGGTGGGTGCTTACCAGGAAAGTCTGGCCAACGAGCATAACCTCTTTGGGGCCATCAACGAGGCGGAGATCCTCATGTCGCCGGAAGGCAAGTGGGAGATCGCCAAGGTCACCACCGGTGATCCGATCGAAGAATTGCTGGAGTCCCGCAATTACTCCATGGCAGAAATGTATGCCAGCTATCGGGGGCAGTTTGCGGAGGCCAAAGGCCGCCTCGATCTGGCGGATGATGAAGTGGCCGGCTATCTGGAGCGATTGACCCGATATGCCAAAGCCTCCCCCTACCTGATTGAAGAGTAATATATTCCTATATTTACAATAAGATAAGTAGCATTAGAGGGTAAAACAACCTTTTGCCCTCAAGCTTTCCCGTTCCTGACCGATGAAACCATGGAGACGCCGTCGTCTCGGTCCATTGGCCAGTGTAAAGGATTGATAAAACATGGGAATTGCAATTCAAATCGATCAAAAAGAGGGCTGGGATGTGGTGCGTTACATCGGTCCCATCAATGAAGAAGCGGAAGTGCATCTGTCCCAGGTCCTGCCCAAACTGGGACCGAAATGCGTGATGAACTTTCGCCAGGTGGAATACGTCAACAGCTGCGGTGTGCGGGGATGGATCAACTTCATGCGAAACTTGGAGAAGAACCGCCAGGTGGTCTTTGAGGAGTGCACCCCGGAGATCGTGATGCAGATCAACATGATCCCCAGCTTTAAGGGCAATGCCCAGATTCATTCGGTCTATTCCTTTTATTCATGCTCCAGCTGCTCCCATCAGCAGTCGGTGCTCTTTGTGGACGGGAAAAACCTGCCCAAGTCACCCGATGATGAAATTCCGCCTGTGGCCTGCCCCAAGTGCGGCAACCAGATGGAAATGGAAGAGCTGGAAGAAGAGTTTTTCGCGTTTCGAGCGGCGGCATAAACCGCCGATGGTTTGAAAACATTTGGAATTGGATCAGCTAGAGAGATAGAAACTGCATGGCGACCGCTCAGAACATCACCACCAAACAGCACGTCCTGGACGTGTTTAAAAAACACGAGCACTTTGCCCGTGTTTTGATCGATGCCTATGCGGTGGTGGACACGACAGGTCAGGTGGTCAAATGCAACCAGCTATTCTCCCAGTTGGTGGGTCAGTCCAGCAAACAGGTGCTGAAAGCGGATTCGTTTGACACCCTGCTGACGCTGGCCATCGACAACCAGAAAATTTCCGTCACCGACCTGCTGAAATACACGTTGCCCACCCGCATCGATGAGGTGCGCGGTGCTAATAACGTCTTCTCGGAATTGAACCTGATCGTGGCGGTTTACCCGTTTTTTTCGGAATTCAATCCGGATGAGACCCTCGGTTCTCTGATCCTGATCCGTGACGTGACAGCGGAGACCAACCTGCAGGATAAGTACAAAACCACCGCCATCAAGTCGATCACCGATCCTTTGACGGGGCTATTCACACGGGGATATTTTGAAGACTACCTCAACCTGCAGCTCAAGGCCATGAGCGCCATGGGGCATGTCAGCGAAGATGAAATGCCGAAACTGTCCCTCATCATGATCGACATCGACTTTTTTAAATCCGTCAATGACAAGTTCGGCCATCAGGCGGGGGACCATATCCTCAAGACCGTGGCCGCCACCATGAAAAAAGAATTCCGCAAAACCGATATTGCCTGCCGTTACGGCGGTGAGGAGTTTCTGGTGATCCTGCCCGGCGCCGGCTTAAGAGATGCCGGAACCGCCGCCAACAAGGTGCGTCGGGCCATCGAATCGCTGGAAATAGTGTTTGAAAATAATAAGATCCCGGTCACCATCAGCTGTGGGGTGGGAACCCTGGATTACCCGCGCGAGAACTATAATGACACCATCGCGCGGGCAGACCTAGCCCTCTACCAGTCCAAGAAGACCGGTCGCAACCGGGTCACCCTCCATGACGGCAACCATGCGGTGCCCATGGATCCTGCGGCTGTACAGCCGGTCGTCCCGAAACCATCCTGAAATCAGTGGATCTCACACTCACCACGGCGGGCGGCATCCGCCAAATAGATTGATGTTTTTAATCATAGAACTTATGATTCAAATATTCATGAATTTTTGAACCAAAGGTTCACAAATGAGTAATATCCTAGAAAGACTAATAAAAATTGACTGCCTCGAAAATGAGTCCTTTTTTCTTTGGGGGCCTCGTCAGTCCGGGAAGTCGACACTTTTAAAATCCCTATTCGATAGCCCGGAATACTTTTATGTTGATCTATTGCAGTCCGTTCAAATGACAGCACTTAAAACTGATCCCAGTCACCTCCGGCAGCAGCTGCTGGCCCTTACAGCCAAACCCAAACGGGTCATCATCGATGAAATTCAAAAGATTCCACCGCTATTGGATGAAGTCCACCATCTGATCGAAAATCATGGCTTTGCATTTGCGTTATGTGGTTCAAGTGCCCGTCAACTGAAACGCGGTCATGCCAATATGTTAGGTGGTCGAGCTCTTCGATTTGAGATGACAGGATTGGTCAGCGCTGAATGCAAAGACGAGTTTGATTTGGTGAGAATGATCAATGTCGGATACATTCCACGCCACTATTTGCACCCTGATCGCGCCGAACAATACCTGCGATCGTATATCTCCGACTATCTCAAAGAAGAGATCATGCAAGAAGGCCTTGTGCGCAACATCCCAGTCTTTTCACAATTTCTCAGTATTGCTGCTATGGGAGATACCGAGGTCCTTAACTTCTCCACAATCGCAAGAGATTGTGGCGTATCAAGCCATACCATCAAGGAACACTTTACAATTTTAGCTGACACCCTCCTTGGACACTTTGTTCCATCTTTTACCAAACGCCCCAAACGTCGAACAATCCAGTCACCAAAATTTTATTTTGATGATGTCGGAGTGGTCAATGCACTTGCAAAGAGAAAAAACCTCGAACCTGGCTCCAGTTTGTTTGGCAAAGCCTTTGAAAACTGGGTGTTTCACGAGCTCCATGCTTGGAGTCGCTATTCAGGTGCGTGGCTTGATATTTCGTATTGGCGCCTGACTACGGGCGTAGAGGTTGATTTCATTATCGGTGACCTCGACTGCGCTATCGAAGTAAAAGCCAAACCAAAAATTACATCCGATGATCTCAAGGGACTTAGGGAGCTCAAACAGGAGCACCCTCAGATAGGAAACAGGATTGTGGTCTCGATGGAACCAACTTCCCGAAAAACCGATGATGGAATTCTAATCCTATCTTGGTCTGATTTTATTCAGAGATTATGGCAGCAGAAATTAATCCCTTGAAGGTTTAAGCACGACTCTTGCGTATACCTCATTAAGATGCTTGCTCTTGCGCAACCAACCGGATCAAAGCCCACATAATATCAGTGGATCTCACACTCACCACGACGTGCGGCATCCGCCTCCAATAGGGCATCCGCCAGAGCCTCCGCTTTACGATTCAGAATCTGGCCGCGGATCTGGAAATTCACGGTATCCCATTCATGGTTGGCCCAATCGATGGGGAGAAAGAGTTCTTCGTCCTCCTCCATCAGGAATTCTTCAAAATATAGATCGATGTAATCAATTAAAAAGACCGCCGCACGGCCCGCGGTTAAATCCTCAGCTCCGTGTTTGATGCGGGCTTCCACCGGGTAGTAAAACGATTCATCCCCGCTTGCCAGCAACACCTGCACCTCCACCGCCTCGTCACTCTGGGAGGCGGTGATGGAAAATCGCCGTTGACCGATGGCCACCGCATATTTTTTCTCCATGGCCTCTGCCAGCGCGCGGCATTCCTCCGGTGTCAGAAAGGCGCCTGGGGTCAAATCGATGGTTACTCCACTCATCATGCTTCTCCTGTTTCTGTCCACACCAGCCCCGCCACAGCGCTGGATGAGTTTTGTCGTGCCAGCGCCAGACCGGCGGTCATGTCCTCGAATAGAGCCACAGCCCAGCGGGCAGGCTTGTCACCCAGGGCAAATTCCGTATCCAGCTTCCACAGTTTTTCCTGCGTTTGCAAAACATCCCGCAGGTCCCCCCGCAGTTGTTCCAACTGCATCAGGTAGCCGGCTTCATCCATTTGACAAAGCGCCTGAAGACTGTTCGGCGATACTGGTTTCACCGCAAAGGTTCCCTCACACATCGCATTCACCATACCGGTGGCCAGGGCCTTTTCCAGCGATAACATCAGGGGTTGTCCCGGCGCCTGGGCCCAGAGGAACATCAGGGCGGACAGGCCATTGACGTACTGGTTCAACTGCTGCAACCGCTCGAGAGAGTCGATTGGCTGAAAGGTGATCTGCTGCCCGTGCCGGAGTTCTTCCCAATCCAGGGCGGGGATCATCGGATAACGATTGAAAACACCCTTGAGTATTTCCGTCGTTTCAAAGCCCAATTTGCCACGTAGGCGGGTATCCAGCTCCCGGAGGATAACCCCCCATCGCTGGCCGTGATGCCAGCGTTTTAAGTCGTCCGCATGGGGTATGCCCAGGTTATTCAAGCGCGTCAAAAGTTGCGCACGCAGATGATCCACCAGGGTTAATCCCACCTGCACCAGGGTTTTGGGATGCTCCTGCGCCAGAACCGCCAGCCCGCGTTTATCATCGCCGCTGGCCAGATATGCCAACCCGCAGGAAGCCAGCGCTTTCAATTGATCAAGGATACGATGCAAACCATAAAGATCATCCGGCTCCACCTGCGATGCAGCGCAAAATCCGTTGGCCACATGCAGGAGACCCACGTGCAATTGGTAGAGCTGATCGGTGGACCAGCCTTCGCGCTGGGCTTTCGCCATCACCTGCTCCAAAAAAGAGCCCGCCTGTGATGCCCGGCTCTGGGTTAGACCCTCAGGAAACTTCTCCGGTGTGTGCCATTTAGCCTGCAACGGGCGCAGATCGACGGGACGAAACAATTCCTGGCTTTCGGCATAGGTCAAAAAGCCGTCCTCCTGCAGACGGGCTTCGCGGAACTGTCGTAATTGCAGCTCTGACTCGCGGGGTGGCATATAGGAGGCATGGCCCAGCAGGCTGTAGGCATAACGCAGATTGACTTCGCTGCAGGCATCGATCAATCGCTCCACAAAGGCGATCGTATCGGGATCCTCGCTCAATATGCGGTAAAACACGGTGCGACAGGGCATCGGATAAAGTTGATCCTTTTCGCTCTCGGAGAGATTTTCCGCCTCCTCCAGATCGAACACCTGCACCAGACCTTGCAGGAGGGCCACCTGCGTTTCTTCATCCAAGTGGGCATAACGGGTATAGAGCTGTTCTTTACTGATTTCGCCAAAGAGCTTCAGCCACTGATACACCTTTTGTGGCACCAGCTCATCCTTGCTCCATCCGTCGTAGTCCACGATATGCACCAGCTGATCCTGGGTGATGCGTTCCAGCACTTCAAGGCACTCGCCGGGCCCGCGCCGTTTCAGGGCAAAATACAGAGGCTGTGTAGGCAGGGATTGGATAATTTCGGTGGCCTGGGGATGGGCCATGATCTCGTCCAGATCAATCGCCGCCAGCAAACCACCCGGTTGCCCCGGCTGCCAGGGAAGAGACTGGTGTCCACTATCGTAGGATGATGTGAGGGCGGCATCCGACAAGCGGTTTTCCATGGGTGGACCTTTCGTGATTCCGTCAGGGGGGAGCCCCCTATCTTTGATAAAGCGGCAAAATATATAATTCACTATGAAATGAAGCAACAAGATTATTATATATACCCGAAATGTTATGATTTTCTTAGTTTTTGACCCCAGCCGGTCGCATGGACAGGGATCACCTTACCCAAGCAATCCCTGACACCGGGTCAAAGTTCATCCACCTGCGGTCCGCAATGGTGGAGGCGCTAATACAAAAGTTCCGGTGCCAGTCATAACTTGACCGTTGGTATATTGAATTTGGTATTGAAATCCCCTTCCCGAGGGGGTTGGAATGTCCCAATTCGGTGCTCCCTCAAGAACTTGGATACAAAGACCCGGCCTTCGTTTTAGTGTGATTCCATAGGCTGCATGGGGTAACCGAATGACCAATGAATCGCATTCATTGTGGTGAGTGATGAGGTAAGAAAATTGTTCAGGCGCTGGATTCTGCAGTATCCAAGGTTGCTGTTCAATCTCACTCAAAAACATGGCGTGATCCTCAATTCTTAAGTCGCGAAGTTTGAAACTGCGACCACTGACGCCGATCTGATGCCAGCAGGCATTGAGCGTGAGACGAACCGATTCAAA
Organism: Pseudomonadota bacterium; assembly: GCA_029556045.1. The sequence continues at coordinate 7,959 of JAKQGS010000200.1, forward strand.
GTCCAGCTGCCACCGAAGCGAGCCTTCACCGGTGGGGCAGGTTCTGTCTTGAAAGGTTTCTCCCGGTTTAAGGTCTCCGCCAATAAGCGGGGCCAGAGGCGTTGCATTCGCTTCATTGGGTCGACGCCACCACAAAGCGATGCCAGCATACCATTGACCATTCTGATCAAACGGCAACATACGAACTTCGTGCCCCTGAAGATCCAAGGGGATCATAATCGAAAGACGGGCTAAATCGCCAAACAAGGCTTCCAACAATCCCTCCTGCCTGACCAAAGCGACGGGAACTGTTGTGAGGCGGTAACCTGTTTTCCGGGCGGATTCCACTTTGCTGGACTCATGGGAAAGCATGATCACATGCGGAGGCGTCCATGCCGTATAGGGTTCGCGGGAAAAAATGATTCTTTTTAATTCAACTTTGCTTACGTCAGCACTGAGGCAAACTGACAGTTGCGCCTGGTGATCCTCACCTCTCGGTGAGTGTGCTGGCATGGAGTGCCCCCCAAAAAGAACTGGCATTTCTTCCGACAGAGTTGGAGACGGAGTCATCGAGAAATGGAAAAGCGACATGCCGGACTCGCAGGTGACTTCCGGCCAGGGCACGGGGTGAGTTTGGGCTAGGGTCGAGGAGGCCATCCCGAGGTAAAGACCTCCTAGAAGCAGGTTCATGAGACTGAAGACTGTCGCCGAATGATTGGTTTTAAACACGATGCCGGTCCTGTCGGTATTCTGTATCGGTGAATTTTAGAGAAATATTCTATTGCAATTTATTAATTCAACTTACGCACCTAACTTTCACATTAGCCTTTTAATTTGATTTTATTGATAATTCAACCTTATTAATAAATGTTGGTATTTTTATAAATTCCCCTCCATCCCCAAACACAGTCCTGGTCATTTCATTCATAATGGGTCGTGCAGAGTCCGGATATCAGGTTGAAAGGGGCGTTAACCCTTTGATACCCGCCGTGGAAGTCCCCGTCCACCCGTGGTAAGCTGATCCTTTATCCAATCCATTGGTACGGTGGAAACAGACCGAAATGAAGTGGAATAACGACCGGGTTTTAAAGGTTTTTGATCAAAGTTGGCAGATGCGCACACTCCCCAGCGGATTGCGCCTGGTCCATATCCCCCTGCAGCAGGACGAGCGGTTTTACCTCGGGGTCACCCTGGCAGCCGGTGCCCGCTATGAAACCGCACAAAACTCCGGGGTAGCCCACTTTCTGGAACACATGATGTTCCGTGGCTCCCGCAAGTTCCCGGATTTCATGAAACTGGCGCAAGCCTTTGAGTGGCTGGGGGGGGAATGGAACGCCGCCACCGGCCATGAGCACACCGAATACTGGTTCAGCGGCAACCGATCCGCAGCCAGTGAGGTTGTGACGCTCTTTGCAGACTTTATGATCCATCCCCGCCTGAATGATCTGGAGATCGAGCGGGATGTCATCAAAAAGGAACTGCAAAAGGAATTGAACGAGTACGGCCATTCCACCGACCTCGACTACCATACCCTGCGGCAGATCTGGCCGAACTCCCGTCTGGCGAATCCCATCCTGGGATCCCTCGACAATATCAATAATGTTACCATGGACATGATCCGCGACTACCGGGCCCGACACTATCATCCTGCCACGACCGTGGTGACGGTGGTGGGGGGAACCAGTGACGATGGCATATTGGACCTGCTGGAGGAGTCTTTCCGGGACTATCGCAGCCTGACCTCCCATCGGGCATCCCGCCCTCCGACGATTCGACAAAATTTTCGCGGTCCCAAAGTCCAGTGGATCAACCATCCCGATAACGAGTACCACGTTCAACTCAGTTTTCCCTGCG
>JAKQGS010000203.1 GCA_029556045.1 Pseudomonadota bacterium
CCTGCGTCAGAAGTTCTTCCCCGCGATGAGCAGGACTTTTCGGAATTTTCCGATGATGCGCAGCAGCAACCGACCTCAGATGGTGCCGGTATCCTGCCCTTCACCACTGTGACCAATCAGCGGGTGGATCCGAGTTCATTCGTGGTGAACACCCCAGAGGTCCCCGCACAGGATCATCAGGCGGCAGCTCATAAGATCATGGAACAGGCCACCATGATGATCAAGGATGGCGGTGGCTCCATGCGCCTTGATCTGGGAACCCACGAGTTGGGGCATATCGATCTTGCCATCGACATCAAAGACAATAAACTCAACATCCGTATCATTGCGGAAACCGAACAAGCCAAACACATGATCACCAACGAGCTCCCCAAACTACGGGATGCCCTGGCGGATCAACGGTTAACGTTGCAAAACGCCGAGGTGGGGCTTCGTGGTCAGATGGGTCAGCAAAGCTCGAACGGATTTTTCCAGGGACAATCCCAAAACTTCCAGCGTGAACAGATGGCCTTTGCCGGGGGGAATACCTCTCCATCACCCCGCCAGCTGGTCCGCCAAAACCTACCAGGACTGCAACAGCGCTACCGCGCCAACTTCGCGGCAGGCACTGGACAAATTCGCGTCCTGGTCTGAGTAACAGCTAACAGAGGAAGTTAGATCTCATGGGTGCAACAATTCAGCAAAAAATCAACCCTCCCGTGCCGCAACCCAGCAGCATAGTAACCCCAGAGTCCACCAGTCGCCCGGCTATCGATAGCAACGGTGGCGCTGAAAAAGCGGACTTTCGCAATCTGATTACAAATTCAATGGACGAAATCCAAAAGGAGCGCGAGGCCAAGGCCAACGGCGATCTCTCCGGGGCCAAAACCGAAGAGGAGTTTCTGCAAAAGTTGCAGGATCAGACCAAACCCAAAAACGAAATAAAAAACACCCTCGATAAAGACGACTTCATGAAACTGTTTGTGGCGCAGCTGCAGCATCAGGATCCACTGAATCCCGATGATGGTGCAGAGATGGCCTCCAAGCTGGCGCAGTTCAACAGCCTGGAACAGATGATGAACGTCAACAAAAACCTCGAGAAGATGGCGGATAAACAAAACACCGCTCAAAACCTGCAGTTGGTGAACTACATCGGCAACGAAGTCACCATTGATGGCGGACGTCTTAATCTCCAGGGTGGTCAGCATGGCCCGATGGAATACGCCCTTAAGAGTCCAGCCACCATGGCTCGTGCGGAAGTGCGGGACACCGCCGGCGTGGTGGTCTATGAAAAAGATCTGGGTAGCCTGGATGCCGGCAACCATGACTTCAAATGGGATGGCACCAATAAGGAGGGCAAACCAGCTCCCAATGGCACATATACCTTTTCATTGACCGCTCGCAATATCGATGGCCAGGACGTGCCGGTGGACATCAAAACCAAAGCCACCGTAACCGGCGTGGACATCAACGACAAGGCTGGCGGCATTTATACAAATTTTGGCAAGGTTGGTTTTGACGAAGTGCAATCGGTGGGACGCCCAGGATTTAACAAAGACAACCATAAACCGGCACCTTCAGCTCCTACCCCCTCACCGACGGCATCCATGATGCCAGGAGTGGCCGTACCGGCAGGTGGCGCGGTGAAAGCCCCCGCCAAAAAAGCCCCGACTGTTGAAATGCTCGATAAATTAAAAGCGGAAGGAAAACTTGATCTCACCCCGGCCCCCGGGTCTGAGGCACCCCCAGCTGTCACCGCTGCAGCGCCACAACCCACGCCCCCAGAGACGCCTGCACCTCAATCCTGAACCACCTCATAGGGTGACTCATGCAGATCTTTCACCTGCAACGAGCCTTTTTCAAAATGCAGGGTGAGACCATATTTATCGATGAGCCCCTGGTGAAGCTGCACCTCTTCATTGATAAACCAATCCAAAATATCCGAACGAACGCGAATGCGCACATCCTTGGCACCGGTGCGAATAACATATCGTTCCACATCCCGGACCATATTGTAGGTTTCTGTTTGCATGGTTGGGACCCTGCCCCATCCATCGCAGAAAGAACATTCTTCCGTCACCACCCGCTCCAGTGACTCCCGGGTCCTTTTACGGGTCATCTGTACCAGTCCCAATTCATTGATGGACAGCACATTGGTGGGGGATTTATCCAATTTTAAGGCTTCCCCCAGCGCCATATTCACGCGTTCACGATCCTCACCCCGCTCCATATCGATAAAATCGATGACAATGATGCCACCCAGGTTACGAATACGCAGCTGCGCCACGATTTCTGTCACCGACTCAAGATTGGTTTTCAAAATGGTATCCTGTACGGATGTGGTCCCCACAAACTTGCCGGTATTGACATCGAATGATGTCAAGGCTTCCGTCTGGTCGATGATGAGATAACCACCGGATGGCAGCCAGACCTTACGAGATAATGCTTTGGCCAAGTCCATCTCGATACCGTAGGCGTCAAAGATCGGATCGCGCCCCTGGTATAGTTTCAACTTATCGCCACCGGACGGAATGGTGCCGGATAAAAAATGTTTGAGCTGCCCATAGGACTGCGGGTCGTCGATCACGATTTCAGACACATCGTCAGTATAGAGATCCCGGGTGGTCTTCAGGATGATATCCGGCTCCTGGTAAAGAAGCGCTGGCGCCGGGGTACGCAGGTGCTTTTCCTTGAGGCTTTCCCACACGCGGATAAGGTATTCCAGGTCTTTGCGCAAAAGGCTTGCGTCCACTTCTGCGGCCGCAGTGCGCACAATCACCCCAACATTGGCGGGTTTGATTTTTTCGATTTCCTCTTTCAGACGACTGCGTTTTTCCGGATCTTCAATGCGTCGCGATATCCCGATATTGTCAAAATCTGGCAGCAGCACCAGATAACGCCCCGGCACGGAAAGCATCATCGTGACCCTCGGACCTTTCGTGCCGAGGGGTTCTTTGGCCACCTGAACCAGGATATCCTGACCCTCTTGTAACAGGTGTTGAATGGGGGTGCGATTGGAGGAATCCCGCGGATCAAATGTTTCATCACCGGAATCACGCTTTTCCTTGATCATGGCGATAAATCCCGGATCAATCACATCGCCGCCATAGAGAAAGCCCGAGCGATCAGAACCGATATTCACGAAAGCCGACTGCATGCCCGGCAAAACCCGGCTGACCCGCGCTTTATAGATATCCCCCACCATACTGCGCCGACTGAGCCTTTCAATATACAGCTCCGCAACACGATCATCCTCCACGAGAGCCACACGCGTTTCCGAGACCGATGCATTGATGACTAGTTTTTTGTTCACAAGTCTCCCCTTCTTTCATGGCCCGGCTGCACTTCGCTATCACGTTGCCCGGTATAAATCACGGTGCGAATGTCCTGTTCAATACGCGCACTGGCTCCGGTCATCTCCCGCACTTTCTGCAGCAACACGTCATCCCGTCCACCTAGCCGACTCTTGGATTGCCACCAGGCCATCAACTCGTTTTCCCCGTGGATAACGGTGGTCAGTCCCCCTTCAACGAACACACATGCCTCACGGCTGTTTTGGTACCTCGGCCCATGCGCTATATAAAGACCATAGCAGGCTGGCTCCAAAACGTTATGCACTTTATCATGCATCGCCCCCCCGATAAACGCGAGATGACAGGTTTGATAAAGCTCCGCCAGCAGGCCGATCCGATCCACCAGCAAAACAGCCCCCCCCTTCGGGGGGGATTCACCCATTACGGCTTCCCAGCGGGCGACCTTTAAACCAAGTTGCTGGCATAAGTCCTCGACCCAACTCAGTCGCACTTCGCTGACATCATGAGGAGCGATCACCACGCCTCCGGATATTCCGGGACCATGCCGCAAATTTTGATAGGCTTTTAGCACCAGCTCCATGTCTGCATTCCAGCCACTCCCTACAATCAGGTGAGGGCCTTCTCCTAAAAAGGAGTGCAAACGATCTTTAAAGTCGCTGCCATCTTCTAACTGAATGCGAGCCCGTTCCACCACACGATCATATTTGGTGTCGCCGGAAACATGCAGCAGGTTCTCCGCCACCCCTAGCGGGCCGGCAAACTGTTGCTGATCCTTTTGATCCACCAGATGAATACTGTGAAAGGTCCCGACCAGTAAGCCCTTCACCCAACACCACAGGGCAGACGTTTCAATGGCGGGGCTGGCGGTGGCATCGATCAGCATGAGATGGGAGTGACGACGGGCGGTGAGCAAAAAGGCAGGCCAAAACTCATGCCGCACAACGATCGTCACCTGAGGGCGCACGACGTTGAAAAATTGTTCCCAGATGCGAAAGCTATCCAGCGGACTGAGAAACATGGGGGAAGATTCGGCCCGGATTGAGGCGTATCGCAGACCCGACCGGGAAAAAAATACGATTACAGAAAGGATTTTGGCTTGTTGCAGGCGTTCCATCAGTGGTTTTGCCTGTTCGTATTCACCAGCAGAGCTGCAATAAAAAACAACGGCACCTTTGGCGAGGGTTCGTCGCCGGCGCAGATCATCTAAAGCAGCTTCCGTAAAAGAGCGATCCTTCAGATAGTCTCGAACCACGGGAGTGAGCCATCCCAGGACTACGGTGATCTGCCGCAAACAGAACATCAACGGGCGATAGATCGCCATCATGAGATATAAAGATGCTCTCTGCGCCTTATGTTCAGCCATATCAGCCTCCCTGATCCAGGGAAACCATCATCTGTGCCACCCGCTGCGGGTCAATCATGTGAAAACACTGTTTGTCGCCATACCGACAAGGAACTTTGCCGTGTTTGGAACATGGGCGACATCCAAGAGGGGCGGAGAACGCCCGACTGTCGCTGCGCCAGGGGGCAAATCCAAAGGCTTCAACGGTTGGCCCGAAAAAAACAAACGATGGGCGACCAACCGCTTCCGCGATATGACCCAGCGAAGAATCGTTGCAGAGAATACCGGCACTGCGATGCAAGATAGCGGTGGTTTCCTCCAGGCTGGTCTGCCCCGATAGATCCACCACCGCCTGGGGCCAGGACAACCTATCCAGAAGATCCCGGCAGTCGTCTTTTTCTGCCTGAGCTCCCAGCAGGATTAATCCCGGGCACGCGGGCGATAGCGTCTTGTAGTGATTTAATGTGGCCACAAACAATTCCAATGGGGCCTTTTTGGTGGCATGGGCGGCACCGGGCGCAACCGCTAACCACCGGGGACTGCCCTGCAGTGCCTTAAGAATTTCTGGACGACACCCCCTCCCCAGTCCCTCCGGCAGATGGGGATGGGCTTGCCAGTCGAAAGCGGCAAGCTCCCACCAGCGCGAGGTATGGGGCGCGAAAAATCGGCGGGTAGCCTCAAAACTCAAGGCGAATTGATAAAACTGCTGTGCATTGGATTCCTGCGGTAAAGCGCGGGATCGCCCCCGCAACCGTGCGGCACCGATGAGTCTCGTGCGATACCACGACCGTTTCGGGGATCGAATCAGTGAAGCCCCGTAGTGGCGTTTTAAGAATCGGGAGATCAGGACAGATCGTAAATTTCCCTGCAGGTTGATCACCAGATCGAGGCGGGAAAACTTCCGAACAAAAGCCTCTCGATTAAACTCATCCACCGACTGGCACACCAGCAGGGGATAGGATTGCTGCAGCAGCGGCATGGCCGGCGATCGCCCCAACCAGATCAAAAATACGCGCAGCGGCAACCGTTCCAAAAGATCGATATAGGCACTGGCCAAAACCACATCACCGATGCTGCTGGATCGACAAATCGCGACAAAAAAATCGGCTTTTTCCATTTGATTTGTCAGCATGAATCTTCCAACAGCAACAAGAGTTTTTTATGTTTTTGCCAAAAAGGACCCGCCCGGTTTTACGTAAAAATCAGGATTTAATATAGGGATATCTTGGGTGATTTTACCAGAACCCGTGCCAAAAATCTTCAAGTCACCTTAATATCTTATAAAATCAATTTATCATGATGAAATCCAAAAATCCCCCGTTAAAGACCACGTCCGTATCTCCGATAGGATGTTGGTAATGATCCAATCGATCAAGATCCACAAGGAGTCAGGGACCGATGAACAAACCTGCAACAACCTCATCCACGCCAAGCCGTCGCACAGGCTTAAGGGGCAGGGGTTTGTTTCAGCGTCAAAGCACCCTCAATGTGATCTACTTTATCGACGCCAAAAAATCCCACACCATGCGCATACCCGTGCGCAAAGCATACTGGGCCATGGGTCTGGGTGGTCTACTGATCTTGTGGTGTGTGGTGAGTGCTGGCCTGGTGATCTATAGCCAAAACCAAAGGGATTTGGCCAACCAGCGGGTTCGCCATCTGCTGAGCACCATCTATGAATTTCAGGTGGAAAACGAAGGGGTTTTTGAAAAAGCCTATCCCAATACGGAAGATGACTACTACCACAACGCCGTGGCCGCCGCAGGCATCAAGCTCAACGAACCTGTAGAATCCAAACCATCCAAGGCTCCCGCCGACGAGGCGGAGCTGGATCGGGAAGCCCTGCAACTGGCGGCAAAAAATCTGACCTCGTTAAAACCTGAACCCGATGCACCAGTTAACATGCGAGCAGCAGACAAAGCAGCCACCGCTGCGATTGCCCCCAAAAAGCAGACTCCCAAGGCCGCTGTCACGGACGAAACAAGCCGGGCTGGCGCCACATCAGCCGAATCCCCATCGTCCCTTAAGCCCTTTGATTTTGCCATTGATAGACTTCGGGCCAATACCACAGCCCAGGGTATGGAAGTGCGCTTCACCCTGCGCAACAATAATGACGCCGGCTCCACCGAAGGTTTTGTCTATGGTATCGCCCAATACCAAAAGGATAATCAGGGCTCCCATTACATCGCAGCTCCGGGAGGTGTGGGAGTTAGTCCAGATGGTAAGGCTCTGAATGCTAAGGGAGCTTATCTCTTTCGCATCCGTTTTCGGAAAGAAAAGACCTTTTCCTTCTCACGCCCCCACAATATGCCCGGTGCTTTCAAAAATGTGCGTATCTATGTGACGGACGGAAAGGGCGCCAACGAAAAATTCTACGACCTTGCATTGGCCGACAAATTCTCCAAAGCAGCAACACCACACGCTCCGGCTGAGCCCAAAAATGAGCCTGATGCCACCACCCCTGGCCCTGGTGAGGACCTCTTGCCCTCGGAACCAGTTGGTCACTGAGTTGACAGAGCCACAAAAAACCGGACATTCACCATAAAAATCCCGACAGAACGGCGCCGATGTCACCCCGGACAGCCCGGGTCAGCCCGGTGACTTTATGCCATGAAAGCCTTATCATAGTAATGAACCACCCGATTTTTTATTGCCGAGGATGCCACAATGCGGATCTTTTCCTTCGCATCGCTTGCAATCCTGGCCGCATCGATTTTCAGCGCAAACTGTTCCAAGAAAACGACAACGATTCAATTGCGCGTTGATGCTGTCAGTGAAAGCAACGAACCTGTTGCCGACGCTAAGATTTTGTTAAACGATCAATCGATCGGTCAGACCAATGAGGCCGGGAATTTCCAGGGGAGCATCCATCTGCCCCAAGAGACCATGGTGACCATCGAGGTGCGTAAGCAAAGCCCTGCTAAGTACTACTCATCGCATTTTCATAGTTTTAAGACCACCAACGAGCCCGAAAAATCCCTTGCGGTGGCAGCCACGCTCTATTCAGTACCCAAGTCCCAGCGCCACTCTTTCGGCTCTGCTGCTTCTGTCTCTTCTCTAGTAGCAGGGAAGACCCTTGCCTCCGCGGGAGCGGATGCCATTCAAACCCCTGAACCTGATCCCCAAGCCGCAAACGATGTCGCAGCTGATCCCGCTCCCGCACCGAATGATTCATTTTTGCATAATCGTCCCACTGACGAAGCCGGAACTGTCAATGGACGCGAACCGGAGATCATCGCAAAACTGCTGCCTTTCAGTACAACGATGTCACAACCGGGCAAACCAGCCAAAAAAGGCGGCGATCCGGGTCGCATGATTTCGATCCATACCCTCACCAATCGTCAACCACTGCGGGGGGTGAAAATCTATTGGGGCGATGAAAAAAGCGCTCGTCTTGTGGAGCTCTGTGAATCCAACCAGCGTGGGCGTTGTTTCGTGGCATCCCCGGTCAAACCCGCAGCCCCATTGACGCTCGTGGCCGAAAAAGACGGCTACCGTACCGTCACCATCACCAGTCGTCTCAATAATCAGAAAAGTCTGCAGCTAAACCTGGATAAAGGCCGTACGATCGATGTGTTTGCTGTGGAAAAGGTCCGCCATCATTCCCGCGGTCTTGCGGGGATTGAAGTCTGGGTCAAGGGGCAAAAACAGGGTTTAACGGATCGATTTGGACACTATTCCTATCATGTCAAAAGCCCTGCGACTGAAGCCATATCTCTGGACTTACGTGCCAATGACCATCTACCGGAAGAATTCACCACCCAGGTGAGCCCCGGTCAAACAGAACCTGTGGTACGTAACTTTTCTCCCGCCGAAATACCCCCCATTCGCCTGGCTTTGCTGCACCATGCCCGGTTGACTTCTGGCGAAGACCCTCAAGGTGCTGCAAGTAGTGAAGTCACCAAAACATCGATGCCATCATTTCTACGGGCCACCGCCCGGGACATTGCGGGTCTGCCAAACGTTCGCATGGTAGCCCCCAGTCAGGTTTCTCTGGCTATGGAAAAATCAGGTCTAACCCGTATGGATGTATTGGCTCATGGCTGGAAAGACAGTGAACTGGATCGTCTGGTGGATGGCATGCTGGTGGCCACCACTGATCCGCAACTAAAATCGTTGGAATTCAACATCATAGGAGCTGATGGTCGCGGCATCGGAAACGGCCGCGCCCCTTACGATCAAGGCACATCGCCATCAGCCGAAGGACCACTCAAATCAGCTCTAGCCCAGGCCACCCTGATATCGTTGACAGAAGGCTGTATCACCGGTGAGGATAACGGCATCTATCAGATCAATCTGGGTAGCGAAAATTCCCTGATCAAAAGGGATCTGCTACTGCAGGTAATACCGCTGAACCCGCCGGATCCCGCAAACACCCACCCAGGCCCCCCCGTGCTGAACGTCGTGGAGGTCAAAGATCAATATGCTTTTGCCAAAATTATCACTCCGGGCAAAGGCCCATCCATCACTCTCGGTGACCGCGTAGCACCCGTGAAGCCCGCACTGCGGTTGCCTAACACCAAAACCACCGGAATTAAAGTGCAGGTCTATGACACCCTGATGGGATCCCCCCGTCCCGTAGAAGGTGCCCGTGTGTATCTTGGTAACCAATGGGTTGGGGACACACCGCAGGATGGTACGTTTTACCTCACACCTGAAGAGGCGGCCCGGCCCGATCTTCTGATCACACTGGGTGGCTACCAGCCGGTTCGCTCCCTGCCCCTGCGCTCAGAGAGTGGAGACTTCAAACTAGAGCTTAAACCCGGGTTTATCAGCGTTAAAGTCAATACCAAACCCACTGGCCTGCGGGTAATCCTGAACAATCAGGAGCAGAATTCTGGCGATTCCCCGGTGCAGACCACACTGCTAAGCTCCGGACAGCCTGTAACCCTTGCCGTGGAACAACCGGAAGGATTTTCACCTCTAGCCCGCTCCCTCGCGCCCGTCCGTGGCATTATTGACTTAACACAGGAAAGCACCCTGATACTGGAACAGGACCCTCTGGTGAGCTTAAAAAAGCAACTGGTGGACGGACCCGAAGATGAACTATTCAAAGCGGTGGAAAGCATTCCTGCAACGTCACCGCACTATGCAGCCGTACGCCACTTGTTAGGGGCATATTACCTGAACCAACGGCAGGATCCCGTGGAAGCAGCCGGCCAATTCGGACGGATCCACACCAAATCCACGGCCGATGGAACTATCCCATCCCCGTATCCATCCAGTCGTATTAACGAGGCTATGGCGATCGTGATGGTGGGGGACAATCTGCGTACAAGCGGCGAGACGCAAACGGCGCTGGCTCACTACCAAACTGCGGATAGAATCCTCGCCGCCTTTGATAATGAAAACCCGAGCGGTCTTACCCCACGCCAGCAGATGTATGCGGCTTTTTACCGTGCCATTGCCCAATGGCGCGTGGCCCAGATTGAGCCGACAAAGGGCAACGGCGATGCCAGCATCAACCTTATGCGAACAATGCAGCGGGTCCAGACATTCCGAGACGTTGATGATGCGAACACCCGGTATTTCGTCGAAACGATCGATTCGCTGATGACATTGGTTCGATTTTCCATG
>JAKQGS010000222.1 GCA_029556045.1 Pseudomonadota bacterium
AATTGGCCCCCTTTATCCTTGCGCATTTCGACATTGTGCACCAGGGTGCCCAAGGGAATCTTTTCCAGCGGCATGGCATTGCCAACGCGGATTTCAGGAGTCTCACCGGACATGAGCTGGTCGCCGACCTTCAACCCCAGCGGCGCCAGGATATAGCGCTTCTCACCATCCGCATACTTGAGCAGAGCGATGTTGGCGGTGCGGTTGGGGTCATACTGGATCGAATCGACCGTCGCGGGAATTTCCAGCTTGTCGCGCTTGAAATCTATGATGCGATAATATCTCTTGTGACCGCCTCCGCGATGACGCGAGGTGACGCGCCCAAGATTGTTGCGTCCGCCAGACTTCCGGATCGGCACGAGAAGAGAACGCTCCGGGGTGCTGGAGGTGACCTCTTCAAACGTGTTCACACTCTTGTGGCGCTGACCGGGTGTGACTGGCTTGAATGTTTTTATGGACATGTAACTATCTCCTGGTGTTCAGCTATTTGCTCTTGGTACCTTCAAAGAAATCGATCTTGTCGCCGCTGCGCAGGGTGACGATAGCCTTTTTCCAGTCAGACTGCTTGCCACGCGTCAGACCCCGGCGGGTGTTCATGCTTTTGGTTTTGCCTTTGACCACAACGGTCGCGACGTTATCGACGGTCACTTCAAACTTTTTTTCCACCGCCTTTTTGATCTCGATCTTGTTGGCCTCGGCAGCCACGACAAAGGCGTACTTGCCCGCGGTTTCCTGCAGCTTGAGCATCTTTTCGGTCAAAATGGGTTTGACCAAAATTTGACGTTCGCTTTTCATGATTTTAATGAACCTTCCAGCTTGGTGATGGCACTTTCCATGATCAACAAGGTGCTGCAATCCAGCAGATCAACCGTCGAGGCATCCGTGGCGATCTGAACCTTGAGGTTGGCAATGTTCTTGCTCGCGCGCAACACTTTATCATCATAGCCGGGCAATAACATCAACGTCTTGGCTTCCGCCAGCCCCAGGTTTTTCAGGACCTGGAACATCTCTCTGGTCTTGACTTCTTCGACGGAAAAATCCTCGAGAACCTTGACCGCTTCTTCTTTGACTTTGGCCGAAAGCACCGACATCCGCGCCAGGCGTTTCACTTTCCTCGGCAGCTCATGATTGTAATCGATGGGCTGGGGACCGTGGGCCGTGCCGCCGCCGCGCCAGATGGGTGAACGGCTGCTTCCGGAACGCGCGGTGCCGCGCCCTTTTTGCTTCCAGGGCTTTTTGCCGCCGCCACTCACCAGACCACGGGTCTTGGTGGCAGCGGTGCCTTGACGTTCATTGGCCTGCTGCGTCTTCACAGCCAGATATATGGCATGTTCGTTGGGCTCGATGCCGAAAACCTTGGCAGAGAGCTTAACCTTGCGTCCGGCCAATTCGCCATCTTTTTTATAAACTTCTAATTCCATAGGTGTATTACTTTCTAATTAAAACGATTCCGTTTTCGGTTCCTGGAATTGCACCTTTGACAATTAAAAGGTTGTTGGCTTCATCAACCTTGAGCACGCGCAGATTGCGCATGGTCACCTGTTCTCCGCCCATCCGTCCGGCCATCTTCAAACCTTTGAAAACGCGGGAAGGATAAGAGGATTGTCCCAGAGAACCCGGTGCGCGCAAACGATCACTCTGACCGTGAGTTTTGGGACCGCCGCCAAAATGGTGCCGGCGCACGACACCCTGAAACCCAAGGCCTTTGCTGATGCCGGTCACTTTGACCAGCTCGCCGGGCGTAAAGATACCCACCTTGATTTCATCGCCGACCTGCAGCTCCTGCTCGCTCTCAAAATCACGCAGTTCGCGGACCGCCTCGAAGGGGCCTTTTCCGCTCAACTTCAGGTGTCCAAGTTCCGCTTTGGTCACATGCTTGATTTTCCTGGCGCCAAAACCCACCTGAACGGCCGCATAGCCATGTTTCTCGACCGTCTTGACCTGAGTGACCACATTGGGTCCGGCTTCGATGACGGTCGCGCCTACCACATTCCCCGCATCGTCGAAGACGCGGGTCATGCCTAACTTTTTACCAATTATTGCACGCATTCAAGTACCATTAAGCAATGTTGTGATGGTTACGGGTCAATTAGAATCTCAAGAAACGAGTTGTCAAACCTTGATCTCTACATCCACGCCCGCGGGCAATTCCAGTTTCATCAACGCATCCACGGTCTTGGGAGACGAATTGTGAATATCCACCAGACGTTTGTGGATGCGCGTTTCGAACTGCTCACGCGATTTCTTATCCACATGCGGCGACCGCAGCACCGTGTACACGGTCTTGTTCGTCGGTAGGGGAATGGGAC
>JAKQGS010000223.1 GCA_029556045.1 Pseudomonadota bacterium
CTTCGTTGTGGGCTGCCACCGTGAGAAGGCCGTCAAACAGGGGATCGATGGGGGCGAAAAAACTCATCTCGACCGCGCGGGCATCAAAGCGGTCCGCTGCGGTGCTATCCTCATGGGCTTTGAACGATCCCATCAGATCCACCGCAATGGAAGCTTGCAGGCCGGTGCCGCTGTCCGGTTGGGTGACACCCCAAGCCGGGACTGATAGAAACAAGGGCAAAATACTGCCAATCAAAAAGCGTGGTGACATATCACGATTTTCCTTTATTTAAATGATGCATGATGCGCCGAATGACAGCGGTGATCCCACAGACCTTCGGTCACTTCGATGATTGCTAAGAACGATCAGGCTGCGGGAGGGGAGGTCTTTTGTGCATAGGCCAGGATGGCCAGAACCTTGTCCTGCGCCGGGGCGATGGGGGGCGCCGGAAGAATGAAACTTAAAATCCCGGACCATGCCACCATGAAATGCAACGGTGAAGGAGCCGGGGAGTGGTACCCCACCGGGCAGTGCTGGTGTTTGGATTCATTGGTTCGGGACGAATTTGCCAGTGCATGGGAGGGCGTTGTGGCATCGGCGATGACGGCCGCTCCCGACTCCCCATGGGAGTCCACCAGTTCGCCGTGCTCCAGACATACCGTGTGCTGCTCCACCAGAGTGTGCAGCAGGCCCCAACTTTGGATGGCCACCAGGAGCCAAACCAGGGGAATGAGCCCTCGCGCGGTTGATGTGGTCCGATTTTGGGTGTTGGAAACCGCCATGGCGTTTGAGTGACCTCCCCGGGTGAACAGGGGAATGATAATGGGAATTGCCAGTTTTTACAAAGGTGAATTCATGTCTAACGCAGAGGGGACAGATCGAGTGGTTTCAATGTTCCTAGGCGTCAGCAATATGCGCTTGGGTATTTTTTCCTGTTAACTTCGCGGCATGCGCATACTTCGTTTGTCGGCCATCCATTGGGATCCAAACACCTGATCCGCCATCCCTTGATTATGATAACGACACAAAAGCCGTAGGTTATTCGCATCATGACCGCCGCCCCGAGCTACCGGCACCCTATGGTCGATCTCCAGCATACGCCTTTCGGGGCAACGCACGCCAAATTGTGACATATAGGTGCATTGCCCCCCATCCCGCAGCCACACCCGATGGCGCACTGCCGCCGGAATTGGTTTTCGCCCCGGGGCGAACGAACCCAGCCGTCTCTCATCCGAGTGGCATTGTCCCGGGACAGTGCCGCTGGTGGTCTTATCCTCTTCTGTCGTCGCCGTTGTCTTTTGCTCCGCTCGTTCCGCTGCCCGTTCCGCCCGACGCATGGGATCCTTTCGTTCCGCCATAAACTCCAGAGCCTTCATGATGACATCCTTTTCGTTCCGATTTTCGCCCCGGGACGAAAGAATGTCCTGAACCCGGGACAATAGGGTCCATTCGTCCTCGTCCAACTCCAGGGTGATCGTCAGGGTCGGTTTGGCTTCCCGCCGAGTTCCATCGTCATGGATGGTGGATAGAAAGAGCGCCACCTCCCGTTTGCTTTTGCCACGAATGCCATCGGCCATCACCATTGCATTAGCCTCAGTCAACTTCGGCGCCACCATCGCCAGTTGCGCAATGAAGGTTTCGCCTCGGCGCAGCATCTCGTCAAATTGGGGAAACCGGCGGATCACCCGGCAAGCCTGCCATCTCTTGTAGTACATGTCTTTCGATAGGCCGAGTCGGCGCAGGTACTCGGGTTCCGTTAGACCGAGGTTAATGGGGGCATTGCGTTCCTTTAACTGCCCCACAAGGAGGATGCTCTCGTAGGCGATTTCTTTCTCTCGACGAATCAGCTCACAGGCTTTGGTAAAAGTTTCTCGTAGGGTAATACGAACATCATGCATGGTGGATCTCCTTTTTTCGAAGCTGAGCGGAGCTTACCACGATGTTTGAAAACCAATTTTTCGCAAATTTAGAGGTGGGGATTGAATGGGCGTTTATAGGGCGAAAATCGCGTGTGCAGGCGGTTGTGTTGGGTCTGACTATGGAAAATCATGGTCGCATCGAAGTTCGTGTAACCAAAATGAAAGGACGCGTTCGAAAAAAGCGTCAAGTCTATTTTTTGGAAAATTGTGTGACGTTGTACCAGCGGGAATCAGTACAGAACCATTCCCTCCACAAAGTTGATGCCACCCTCGGACCCGTCAAAGAACGACGCCGAGGGGGCAACGTTCGTGGGGTTTAGTTTGATCGAACTGTATTGGCCCTTGTCCTGCAGGGCATTATCATCCCCGTCCATCACCCGGAAGGCCCAATTGGTATCGCGGTTGCCGTATTTGAGATTGGTGTTGGTGGTATCATAGTAGGCGATGCGCGGGTCGCCGACGGTGGTGAAGGCGAGGGAGGTGTATTTGCCGATATTGGGAGATACGTCGATGGCGGTGTGGTCGACACTAGTGAATTTGTTTTGAATCCGTCTAATTTTAAAAACTAGATTTTCCTTGATCATTTTTAGGCAGCTTTGTACGATTTTGCCACTTATCCCTAGCGGGATTTTCTTCGGACAATGGTGAATGATCGGATGTTCGCACAGAATCTGAGCGTCGACTAACGGACGAGTCATCGGATAACCGAACAAGGAAAACTCCACGCATTCAACGTTGCGTGAGTCATTGCAATTTCGACCTCAAGAATTTGATGAATGGATCAAGATTTGGACGAACCAATGAGAAAAGAAACGGCAAAGGATAATTTTGATGACAAGAGTCAGACTGTTTAATCCGAGAGAAATGATGGAGCGTTCTGTAGAAGTTATGAAGGCATCCATTCAAGAACCTCGTTCCGACGGAAAAGTTGGTCCCTTAGTCGGCGCTGCTCTGATTAAAAAAGATGGCAATGTCGAAACCGCCTCCCGTGGCGAGTTGCGCGACGGTGATCATGCAGAATACACCCTTTTAGAGAGAAAAAATCGAGGGAATAATCTTGATGGCGCTGTTTTATTCGCAACACTGGAACCGTGTGCGCCTGGGGCTAGAAAACATCCGAAACTAAGCTGCGCGGAACGTATTGTAAATGCTCGGGTCAAAGAAGTATGGGTGGGAATTGAAGATCCTGATCCAACAGTTGACCGAAAAGGAATCAAATTCCTTCAAGAAAATGGCGTTAAGGTCCATATTTTTGACAGAGACCTTCAGGAAGAAATTCAAAAAGTTAATAGAAAATTTATTGAACAGGCTGAAGAAAGGGCCACAGCGGCAAAAGAAGAAAATGGTGAAATCCCCATCGCACTGTCTGACCTTGAAAAAAGTATCTCTGGTATCACACTAGCCGACTTGGATCATGAAGCACTGAATTTCTATCGGAGCATAGCGAGGATTCAGGAAGAGAAATTCAGCGACGATTTTATGAATCGGCTTCAAAAGCAAGGAATTGTAACCGAAACAAATGGAACGTTTTTCCCGACTGGATTCGGCCTAATTCTTTTTGGAAAAGAACCAGCTTTAAGTCTTCCTCAGGCAAGGCTTTTAGGCACGATTCACTTGGTAGATGGAAGAGAAGAAACGCGCGACTTTGATGGGCCGACAGTATTTGCCCCGGCAGCAGCCATTCAGTGGTTGAAGGACAAATTCCCAAACCCAATCGATAGAAGTGGGGCACACAGAAAGGAAATCCATCAAACCTTTTTTGAATTGGTTCGAGAGGGGATTGTCAATGCTCTCGTTCATCGCGATTACGGTATAGCTGGAGGAAAATGCCAGCTTATTGTCCGCGATAGCAAGATTGAAATCATGAGTCCTGGAGAACCGGTTGCTCCAATTACTATAGACCAGCTAAAGTCGTTTGATGCTCCAATGCTGAGTCGCAATCCGGTTCTCCACTATGTCTTTGCAAAGATGCAAATGGCAGAAGAACGGGGCTTGGGCCTTAAATCCATGAGGGAGCGCGCTAGCGTTGCAGGGATTCCTTTACCAAAATTTTCATTTAAATCACCCTATGTAGTGCTCTCGATTTATCGAGATTCAAGTGGCGTACTTGCTGATTTGAAACCTGAGGTTTTGTCTGAACTTAGTGAAGCCGAGATCGTGGGATGGACGTGGCTGGTTAGTCAGGATTCTATAGCGACCGCTGACTATGAAAAAGCCCTAAATCTTGCAAATCGCACGGCTAAGCATCATTTGAAGAAGATGGTGGAACTTGGGCTTTTAAAAATGGAAGGAGCGGGGCGGGCCACGCGCTACAAGGTGGTGAAGTCATGATTAAGTTGCTTGGGACTTATTCAAATCAGGCCAAATATCGGGCCAAAAATGAAGCTGCTATGGCCCGATTCAAAAGCATTGATAAGTAACTGCATGAAATTAAACAGCATTTTATTTACTTTCTTGCCACGGAATCGGGCCGTTTTTCCGCCGAGCATGCTCAAGCAAATTGAAAACTGCTTGGCCGAAGATTTCCCCGATATACTGAACGGGCTTTAAGAGTTTCAATACAGCACCATCCCTTCCACAAAGTTGATGCCACCCTCGGACCCGTCAAAGAACGACGCCGAGGGGGCATCGTTCGTGGGGTTTAGTTTGATGGAGCTATATTGCCCCTTGTCCTGCAGGGCAGTATCATCCCCGTCCATTACCCGGAAGGCCCAGTTGGTGTCGCGGTTGCCGTATTTAAGGTTGGTATTGGTGGCATCATAGTAGGTCAAATGGGGACGATCGTCATCATCACGGGTCAGGCTCACATGCTGCCCCACATCCCCTGGGGATTCCAGTATGGTAATGACCCAGGTGCTGCCATCCCATTCCGCAAACTTTAAATCCCCATTGCTGGCATCATAATAGGCAATCATGGGGAAGCCGTTGGACTTCAGTGCCAGGCTGGCAAACGATCCCACATCACCCGCGGTATCCACGGTGGTGGTACTCCACGCCGCACCATCCCATGCGGAATAAACCAGGTCACCATTGGTAGCATCATAATAGGTGATGCGTGGGTTGTTGCTGGCATCCAGCTGCAGCGAAGCCGATCGCCCCACATCACCGCTGGCGGCGACTGTCTCGATGATCCAGGTGCTGCCATCAAAGATGGCGAGTTTGAGGTTACCCCCGGTGGCATCGTAATAAGCCACCACGGGGCTGTCGTCGCTGCGAATCGCCAGCGAAGTATATTGTCCGACGTTGGTGGCGGTATCCACAGCGTAGGTGCTCCATGATCCCGCACCTTCTGTTGCGACTTTAAGTTGCCCGAGGTTGGCATCAAAGTATGCAATGACGCCCTTACCATTGGATTTCAGGGCTAAAGATGCATATTGCCCCACATCGGTGCCGGTATCGATGATATTGGTGGTCCACGATCCCGTGACTTTTTCCGCAAGCTTGAGTTTGCGGGATACGGCGTCGTAATATGCGATGCGTGGGTCACCGGCGGTGGTGAAGGCGACGGATGTGTATTTGCCGATGTTGGGGGATACGTCGATGGCGGTGTGGCCGATACTGACGGCTAGTTCCGATTTGGAGGCCAGCATGTTTTGGACGAGGACGAGGGGGTTACCGAAGTTGTTAGTGGTGATGGAGTTGGACTTATAATGTTCATTGGAATAGGAAGAAGTGAGTTCTTGCCCATTGTCATCTTCGATTGGAAATGTCAGCATTGTGACACCGTTATGAAAATTCAGGAATGTGTCTTCTTCGCCGGTTCCTCCTCCGGATTTGACGCGAAGGCGCTGTGCGGTAGTTGATACTCTTTTAAAGGTCGTTCCATCCCAGGTGATATCCTTTGCATTCGCTACGTTTGTGATTTCGGGTTTTCCGTTGCGATATTGGAAAGTGTCTCCATTTGGGATATGAATAGAATCGCTTTTGCATGGATCGCCGGTAATTGAAGCAAAGCAGGTCCCCTGTTCAACCCAGGTTCCATTGATGAGTTCACGCCATGAGTATAAGCCAAGAGCTTGTGCGTAGTACATTAGTCCAACGCGATTGTTGGTGGTGTCGTATGCGATTGATGGGAATGCAACATTCGAATAAGGTGATCCACCAAGGTTAACTGGGGTAATTCCACCAGGTGCAATTAAGGTTTCGGTGCCCCAAGATAAAGATGTAGCGTTAAAAGTAGTATGTAAGACATTGCCGTTGAAATTGTGCGTGTATAAAATGTGCCAGTCAGCGTCATCGACAGCGACACCCCATGGATAAAGGTAGATGCCAGCTATCGCGGGCGTTTCTCCGATACTGGTCCAAGAATTTGAGGATGGATTGTATTTAACGATTTTTAGAGAATTATATCCGTTAATAATTTGCAGATTACCCTCTGAGTCCTGAAACTCTGTCCAATAGGAGGTTCCATTCGTTGGGATTTGGTTTGACTTATTCCAATTATTGATTTCAAATCGATAGCTTGACATGCTATTTGAAAAGTTTTCAGCGTAATAGACCGCCCCAATCCCTGGATAGAACTTTAGCCGATCATAGGCTCCGCTACCATACGACGTCCCCGTATTCAAAATCCTCCGATCCCGCAAAAACCTCAATCGCCACGCTGCCGCATTACTCAACTCCAATGTACTCGCCGCTGCATAACTCCCCACATTCCCCGCCGCATCCACCGCCCGCACCTGCCAGCTAATCGCTCCCACCGGCAGCGCCACGGTCGGTGTGTACGTCAACTGAGTCAGCCCCGTTTCGTTGATCAAAGTGGTGGCTCCCTGCTTAATTAAAATATCGTACTTCACGGCCCCGCCACCGGGATTTGACCACACCAGAGTGGGAGTCAAGTCGTTACCGGGTGAGGGTGAGTACTGCGTTAAGGTCGGGGCCGGAGGAGCCACGGTGTCGATGACAAACTGCTGCGGTTCCGAAAACCCCCCGCGGTTATTGGCGGTATCGATGGCGGCAACCCGCCAGTAATAGATATTGTCCGTCAGGGCGGTGGTAGTGAATGACGTGGTGGTGATGGCGGCATTGTTGACGGTGAAACTTGTAAAGTTGGCGTTGGGGGAGATTTGGATTTCGTATTTGGAAGCGCCATTCACGGCGCTCCAAGAAAACGTCGGTGTGGTGATTTTTGTGGGTGTTGTGATCGCATTAATTACCGGAGTACCGGGAGCCGAGGTGTCAATGGTGAAATACTTGGGTAAGCTGAAGTCGCTTTGGTTGCCGGCGGTGTCGATGGCAGCCACTTTCCAGAAGACCACCCCCTGAGCAAGTTCAGCTTGAGGCTGGTAACTGGTGCTGGTGATGTCGCTCTTGTCGATCAGCATGGAGGAGAATGATGCGTCGGAGGCTGCCTGCAGCCGGTATTTGCTAGCATCGACCGCGGCGGTCCAAGTGAAGGTAGGACGGGTATCGTTAAAGGGATCGGGCAGATAGTTGGCGACTGGAACCTCAGGCGGCTGCGTGTCGATCTGGAACCCCAGAGCCGAAGACCAACCGGACAGATTTCCGGCGGTGTCCACCGCCCGCACTCGGAAATACCACAAGCCATCGTTCAGCTGCGGCACCACTTCCACCGAAGTCGTGGTTTGGTTGCGAAACGAACGGAGTTGGGTGCTGTTAAAGCTGGTGGTGATGTCCACCTCCACCTCGAAGCGCTGAATATCGACGGTGCTGTCGGTCCATTGCAGGAGCGGGGTGGCGTCGTTGGTGAGGTTGCCGCTGATAGCTGTCGGGTTTGGTGCATTCGGCGCAGAACTATCAACCTCCCAACTCACCATAACCGGACTAGCGTCCACATTGCCGACGGTGTCTTTAGCGCGGACCTGAAACTGGTGGTTGCCATCCGCAAGATTCGAATAGGTTACCGGTGAAGAACAGGCTTGCCAGGCAGCTGCATCCAATTTGCATTCGAAGGTGGCGGTCTTGTTAGCCGCAAAGGCGATGGTGGCTAACGCCGAAGACGTCAGGGATGCGGGTTCTTGCAAGACGATGGTGTCCAGTTCAGAGAGGTCCACCATCCAATTTATGATTTTGATGGCACTGGGGTTGCCTGCTTTATCGGTGGCCTTTGCTTGCAGACTGTGAAATCCCTGAGTCAGATTGGTGAGCGCAATCGTGGTGCCGCATGAGAGTGGTTGCTCATCCAATTGGCATTGGAGCTCGGCGCTGGCATCATCGATGGAAAGTTTTATGGTGGTCCCTGACGTCGTGATCAGGGAAAGTGGTTGCTCCTCCACCACAATGACGGGAGCGGTGATGTCGATGCTCCAATTATATTCTGCCGCTGACTGATCCCGATTGCCGGCCCCGTCCTGAGCCATGACGGCAAAGGTGTGTTGTCCTTCACCCAGGGCGGTGATGGTGTAGGGGGAGCGGCAGGGGTCGAAGTTGCCGTTGTCCACCTTACAGAGAAATTCATGGCCCTCGTCGGTGGAGGCAAAGGTAAAGGTGGCGTTCTGGTTTTTTGAGAATGACGGTGGTCCCGTCAGAATGTTGGTGTCGGGGGCGGAGGTGTCTTTGGGAGACAGCACCACGGGCTCAATCAGGGTGACCTCTTTGCTGATAACCCGCACACCGGAGAGGGATTTGAAGTAATACCCGTCCCGTTCAAAGACCATCCCATATTCCCCTTCGGGGACGTAGAGGATGACAAAGTTACCATCGTCAGCGGCTTTGGCGATGAACGACGTGCCGGGAATATAGGCCTCGGTACCCAGGGCTGAGGATTGATCTGCCAGGGTGACTCGGCCTTTGATGGCGCCGGTCTCCGCCAGGGTGAGTTTGCCGATGTCCAGCACTTTGCCGCCGGCAAATAGTAGGTTGGTGAGGCGTTTACCGAAGGACTTGCCGTCCTGATCATAGGTGCTGAACACATTGAGAGGCTGCTGCGGACGGACTCCAGTGCGGGCGCTGGTGCTCGCTCCCGGAGTGTCGGTAGCCTGTTGTTCGTCCCGCAAACCAAGCCCATCCGCAACGGTTACCGGCAGCACGAAGGTACCAGCTGCGGCACTGGTGGTTTGCATGTCCTCATGACCTTCCACCCAGATCTTGGCCCCTTCCACCGGAACTTCCTGTCCATTGCCATTCACATCAAGGGCAATGGATCCGGTGACGCAATAGGCGTTGTCCGCCAATTGCAGGGAAGGGCCCAGAAGTGTGGCACCGCTGGGATCTTTGATCAATTCATCGCATGTCGCCATGGCCAACGCGCCCGTAGTGGCGGCGGCCCGTCCGGCATTGGGCTGATCCCCCTGGCCTAAATTGTCGCATCCGGCATTCCCCAGAAATGCCATCCAAGCCGCCACTGCCAAGAGTCTCTTTTGCATAAAAACACCCATAAAATGAACGGGTTCGATTCAGGTCTGTAGGAGAAAGGTCGGAGCTTGCCCCCCATGGGTTCACTTGTAAATTTGTAAGGGGAGAAACCAAAGGTTCTCGGGTGAATAGGCTGGAGAATTTCGCCCTGAAATAAAACGGCTCACCCGGACAATCCGCTCTCCATTTGGATTTTTTCACTTTAAAACTTAAAAAATTTTAAGACTTCACATTCTTACGTAAAATGCATGTAATATGTAACAAAAGCATTTATTGTTGTAGAACAACTGATCGTCGAGCACTAACACGGCCCAACGAGTCTGAAATGGATTTGACTGCGATGATACCAACGCGACCGGATATTCTTGTTATTGATTACGATCCCAGCCTTCAGCCCCTTTATCGAACC
Organism: Pseudomonadota bacterium; assembly: GCA_029556045.1. Next base: position 9,623 of record JAKQGS010000223.1, read on the forward strand.
CGCTTGGGGGATTTGGGGAACCTCCATGTCTATTCCCGTATTTCAGAGATCGTGCGGGATGGATATCACGGAGAAGACCCCGCCCTCATCGTTGCGGACGTGGGGTGGGAAAACGATTTTATTCCAAAGGTCTTGGTTCAAAACCGCGATATGGGGCGGATCTTTCATTCGTCACCGGTGATATTTGTTTCCGTCGCCGATGATGTGGACCTTATTCGATCCCTGGTGGATCGGGAGAAGCGGTGGGACTTTATATCAAAGCCATTCAGCTGGAATCTGCTGTATTCCAAATGCGCATCCATCGTGGCGGAGTCCGCCAAGGCTTTTCCCATCCTGAATCCTGCCGCTATGGTCGTTCACTACAAGGGGCTTTCATCAGAACCACTTACAGCCCTGGAAATGAAAGTGGTCTGTCATCTTCTGCGCCAAAACACGTTTACCTCCCATATGGATGATCTGGCGTCGGAGGTCTGGGGCTGTAAAAAGATCGACGGGCGCCTGGATACCACCCTGTCCCGCATCCGCAAAAAGATTGCGGGTGCGGGCCTCAATCTGACGCGGGATGATCTGTCGGTGAGCTTGGTGCTGTCTCCCAAGGTGGGGGAATAAGGGAAACTCCCAGCCCTTAAGGAAGCGGCTGTGGTGGATCCTATTCCTTGATATGTCACATAACCATTCGAAACTACTTATTTCTATTCGATCTTCAGACCAACTGATCGATTGTCCTGGGGGGCTGTGAGGAATTTGCAGCGCCTTAACACTTCCGAGTGACAGGATCCGGCATATTATCCGGCACATTTTTATGGTAGAATGAAGAAAGATTTGTTTTAATTATTTGTATTTATTATATAAATAATGATTTCTACCAGGTAAAAGATCCGGCATTATGTACCCTTACAAACTCCAAAATATTCCACCCCGCCTACGGCAATTGGCTGAGTCCATCATTCTGGAGATGGGTTCGCCCTCAGAGGGGCTTCCTTTGGGATTTCGTGCCGCACTGGGACGGTACATGCGAATCGTGAATTCCTATTACACCAACGGCATGGAGGGTAATCCGACACGAATCAAAGACATCGAAAGGGCATTGTCCGGTGAGCTGGCGGAAAATCTGGAACATCGAAACGGCCAGCTGGAACACCTAGCTCATCTGGAAGTCGAAGAATCCCTCCATGATTTATTTACAAGCTCCGTCAACTTTGATCCGACGGAGCCAGCCTTTTTGTGCCAACTGCATGAACGGTTCTATAGCCTTCTTCCTGAGGAACTTCGCTTCGGTCAAACTCATGCAAAGGATAGGGTCCCGATCACCCCGGGTCAAATCAGAAAAGTGCCGGTGACGATCGGACGTCACGTACCGCCGGCAACAGAGAGCGAAATCAGGCACTGGTTAAACGAATTTCATCGGTGCTTCTCGATAGACTCTAAAATACCCAGCGTGGAAAATCTCATTGCCACCGCCATTGCCCATCACCGATTCCTTTGGATACACCCTTTTGCCGATGGCAATGGCCGGGTTGTTCGACTATTCACCAATGCATATTTTTGGCGAATCGGTATCAAGGGAGCTGGACAGTTTTGGGCGGTAAGCCGTGGCTTTGCCCGCCAGCGTGCGCGGTATGATGCGGCTTTGGCCCAGGCAGATCTTCCGCCGCGCAACTCATACGATGGTCGTGGACCTTTGTCTGAGGAGGAAACGGTTGCATTTTGCCAATATTTTTTCGAAGTAACTTTAGATCAAATTCGTTTTATGGCGCATGCCATTCAGCCAACGCGCCTTCATCATCGCATTGAAAGCTGGCTGCAATTAAAGGTGCAGGAGTCAATTCTATCCAAGGGAGCAGCGAAGGTTCTCCGCATCCTGACGACGAGTTCATCGCTCACCATGGATGATATTCAGTCTCATCTTTCCATTCGGGAGCGAGCAGCGCGAAATATTGCCAGTGAATTGTTGAATCATGGTTTTGTGACCCGTGCCCATCATAAGGCTCCTCTCAGTCTGGTGATAACAGCTGACATGGCGGAAACCGTGCTTCCAGCTCTCGCTTAGCGCACACTCTGTCCCCCCCCTCAAGGCCCATCCCCACCAATTGACGCATTCACCAGCGGAATCGGCTTCTCCGTCAGCGGGGTGAGGTGGGTTTGACTCAAAGGGAGTGGCTTGACGAAGTTGGGGATCGTGCCGCTGAATTTCAGGAACCCACCCTCGTAGAGACGGACGGTTTGGCAGCGCAGTCCTGGGTCGAACAGTTCATTGCGGGCGGTTAACGTGAAAATAAACTGGGCGGTTTGCTCGGTCTTGGATTTGAAAATCCCGGTGTGGCCGATGCTGGGCTCGCAGGTCAGTGTGGGGGTATAGTCGCTGACGTTGTTCATCGGCGTTGGGAATTGCACGGTCACCGCCAGTTGGGTGACCTGATAAGACTTTTGCGAAAGAAGGCGATAGGCGGGGGAGACGCGGGCTTGGGCAAACCATTGACCGCGGTTGCCATAGGATACGGGAATCTCTGGGGCCCAGTAGGTGATACCGGGTTCCGATAGCCACTGGGTTTCCCCATCGTTGGCGTTCGGCGGAGTTCCCCGGACCGCAAACTGACAGACATCGCCTTCTTTCACACCGGTCACTTTGAAGATCACCCTCTGGCTGGTGGATTGGTAGGTGCCCTTGACGGGGGTGGCGGTGCAGCGGCTGAGTTCATAGGTTTGGAAATGGCTTTCCAACTTGAGGGATTCAGTCAGGTCCATCACCTGGACTTCGAACTCCTTGGGAGAGTTGGGATCGGCGGCGGGACTGTCCGGGCGGGAACGGCATCCCGCGAGAGCCAGTGCAGCGAACAAATATAGACAAATTCGGGTGACTTTTCCCGCTTCCATGGGTGGACTCCTCGGATTGCATCCCCGTATGATCTTTGGTAGTTTGAGACTCCAAGACGATTATAACAGGTGGGTCCCAATGGCAAAATCCCAGGAGCTTTCTGAACCGCGCGAATGGTTTTGGGAAAAACTTGATCAATATCTGGCGAAACAGGGACTTAAGCAGACCCAACAGCGGCGGGCTATCCTGGAATTTTTTCTAAACCTCAACACCCATGTGACGGCGGAAGAGCTGCATGAAAAACTGCGGGGGGACGACCAGACCATCGGGTTGGCAACCGTTTATCGGACGTTAAGCCTGCTCAAAGATGCGGGGCTGGTGGACCACAAGCAGTTTGGGGATGGCAAGTCGGTTTGGGAGGTGCGGGAGCCCAACCGCCACCATGATCACCTGATCTGTTTAGGATGTGGGCTGGTCATCGAGTTTGAAAACGAAGAGATCGAAGCCCTGCAAAAGTTGGTTGCTCAAAAACATGGCTTTTCATTGACCTCCCATAATCTGGATCTTTATGGGCAATGTGCCACCTGTCGAAAAAACGCCAGTATGTGAAAAATGCCGGGTAATATTCCCGGTTTATACAAAAAACCTCACTTTACATCTTAAGTTGCCCCGTTATAATGCCGAGGTGTTGCAAGGTACATCCCCGGGTTTATTTGGAAAAATAATGGGCCTTTGGGGCTTGTGCGGCAAGGGATGGGTAGAATTTGCGTCTGTGCATTCCGATTTAATGGGTTCATAATGAAAAATAGGTTTGGATAGGTCCCAGCGAGAATTCGCAGGGTTTTTTTCTGACCGCAGTGGCTAACAGGTTGCCTGAGGAGGGGCTATGGTGATGCAAGGATTCGCAGGTCGATGGTTGCAGGGATTGTTGGTGGGTGCCTTTACTCTGATTGCTGCTTCCCCTTCGGCCATGGCTCTCAATTGCTCGGAAGTCCGGCAGCTGACCTCCCTCTACTTCAAGATGCATTACTCTTATAATAACTTCGATGACGAGCTCAGCAAGCGGACCCTCGATAATTTCATCAAGTCTTGGGATCCCGGCAAACTGTACTTCTTTGAATCCGACGTGAAGGAGTTCGAGCAGAAGTACAATACCAAGCTGGACGATGCCATCAACTCCGCCGATTGCAATGCCATCGACGAGGTGATGTCCCGTTATGCCAAGCGCTTCGAGGAACGGCAACGCTATATTTACGATGCGATCGAAGCCAAACATGACTTCACCATCGATGAATACATGATGGTGGATGCCAAGAAGATGAATTATCCCGCCACGCAGGAGGATGTGAACGACCGCTGGCGTAAGCGGGTCAAGTTCCAGCTGCTGAGCCTGAAAACATCTTTGAACAACGATATGAAGGTGGCCCGGGAAAAGCTGCGTAAGCGTTACGAACTGGCATTGAAGCGCCACAACGATCTGAACAAGGACAAGGTGTACGGGGTGTTTCTCAACGCCTTCTCCATGGCCCTTGATCCCCACACCTCATACATGCCAGCGGATGAGCTGGAGGATTTCCGCATCCGCACCCGTCTGTCTCTGGAAGGCATCGGCGCCAGCCTGCGTAATGAGGATGGTTTTACCATCGTGGCGGATCTGGTGAAGGGTGGGGCCGCTGAGCGTGGCGGTATCCTCAAAACCAACGATAAAATCATCGCGGTCGCCCAGGGTGATGCAGAGCCGGTGGATGTGATCGACATGGATCTGCAGGACGTGGTGAAAAAGATTCGCGGAGCCCGCGGTACCGTGGTCAAGTTGACCGTCATCCGGGAAACCGCCAGCAAAAACGAGAAACTGGTGGTGCCCATCGTGCGGGAAAAAATCCAGCTGGTGGATCAGCAGGCCAGCTCTAAAGTCATCAATATGGTAGTCAACGAGGGTAAAGGCGGTGAAATCCGCGCCATGAAGTTGGGTGTGGTCACCCTGCCATCCTTTTACATCGACTTTGAAGGCCGCTCCGCCCACCAGAAGGACTATCGGAGTTCGTCGGTGGATACCCTGCGGGAAATCAACAAAATGCAGAAAGCCGGTGTGGACGCGGTGATCATGGACCTGCGCAGCAACGGTGGTGGCAGCTTGGAAGAATCCATCAACATGGCGGGGCTTTTCATCGACAAAGGTCCCATCGTGCAGGTGAAATCCCAAACCGGATCGGCGGAAGCCTACTTCGATAAAGATGGTAAAACCTATTACTCCGGTCCTCTGGTGGTGCTGATCAACCGGTCGTCCGCCAGCGCCAGTGAGATTTTTGCGGGTGCCATCCAGGACTACGGCCGTGGTCTGATCGTGGGGGATTCCCACACCTTCGGCAAAGGCACCGTGCAGAACCTCAATGATGTTGACCGCAAGCTTGGTGCGGTGAAGGTTACCGTCAATAAGTTCTACCGGGCCTCCGGTGCCAGCACCCAGATGAAGGGGGTTGAGGCGGATATCCGCATGCCGAGCATGGCGGAAGAGTTTGAAATCGGCGAAAAGTTTTACGACTACGCCCTGCCGTTTGAAACCATCAAGGAAGTTCCCCATCAGCGCCTGAACATGGTGGGCCAGTACGTGCCGACCCTGCAGCAGCGCACGGAAAAACGCATGGGCACTGCCCCTGAGTTCAAAGAGATTTTTGCGGAGATCGACAAGTATAAGAAAAATGCGGAAGAGCGCTCCCGCGTCAGCCTGAAGGAAAAAGACGACAAGGCCGACAAGGACAAAACCGCTCAGAAGGACAAGGATAAGAGTAAAGAGTCCGACGATAGCGAAGATCCGAGCGAATTGGCTCTGAAGGATGACGTCTATCTCCAGGAAGCTCTGCAGGTGACCAGCGATTACGTGCAGCTGCTGAAGGGTCGTCCGCTGGGTGAGAGCCATGTGCCTGAGCTGCTGGCTGCCAAGAAGGAAGAAGAAAAGAAAGCCAAGGAAAAAGAAAAAGCCAAAAAGACCGTGGCCACCGATAAAAAGCCATCGCAGCAGACCGCTGAAGTAGAAAAGGGTGGCAAGGGTGCGAAAGCCGAGGTGAAGGAAGCGGCGAAGCCCAAGGCAGCGCCAGCGAAGTAAGATCGATCAAAGAAAAAGGCTCCCTCTGCCTTAGGTAGGGGGAGCTTTTTTAATGGTCAAACGGGGTGATTCACCCCCTGGCTTCTAATCGATCAGACTAAATTTTCGCTTTTCTCCCAACGCACGCAGTCGTTTGTTAATCTTATGCGAAAGCTCGGTGAGTACTCCGGGTCTGACGAAACTCGCGGCGGTTAATGCAGCGATGGAGCGTTGCGAGGAAAAAAGGCGATCGAGGAAGGCTGCGATGCGAGAGGACTCCACCCTGATGGCGGCGGCAAATTGTTCAAAATCACCTTGATGCAGATTTCGAGTCTGACCTCCCTCCAGCAAAGGCAAGGCCATTTCGGATTGTTTGGGATGATTGTCCAAAAAGGCGGTTGGCACCAGATCGTAGAAAGGTGCCAGGACATTGTAAAACCGCGTTTGACCTTTCGGGTTTAGGCGTATCAGCGCAATATTTTTCAGATGGGCGTCGTTGTTCCCAAAGATAAAATTGAACAGGATCCATTGAAACAGACGTTCTCTTTGTTCCATGGTGCGAAAGGTCATATATTCATCGATGGCCCTGGCTATCTGATCATAGGTTCCTTCGAACTTGCTATTTTCATAGGTTGTCTGGTTCAGTATCTGACTAAAATCCTCCACATGAATGCGGGTATGCCTTTGTCGATCAAACCGTTTGGTGATATACGCCAAAGACCCATCCCCCAGGCGACATAACCCATGCTCCGCCACGATGAGCCCCAAAGTCTTTGCGACGGACATCCACAGGTTTTCCAGCTCGGGAACATCGTTCACCTGAGGAACCTGTGGCTTGATGATAAAATGTGCGCCCTGAAATCCGTAGGCCATCGATACCTTTTGCTGCACGCCGGGCAGTGAGATACCGCTGCTTAGAGATTTTAAAGAGATTTCAGGTAAGGTCTCCCGTGTGAATGGAAATGCCGGAGGGATTTCCTGCCCATAGAAGTTGTCAGAGCACGCTGGGTGGCAGTCATAGCCGGTGACTGGGGATATTGGATGAAGGCAGAGGAGGCAGGTGGTGGGAGGCGATGCAGTGACCCTTTTGGCTGGGGTTAACTTTTCAAAATTTTCCGCAGGAGGGAATTCGTTCTCCCATGGTCCGATCTGCACATCACCCACACTGTGGGAGCACCGATTGATCAGAGTTTCTAAAATTGCCGTCTCACCAAATTCCCTGCGGGCCAGATCCTTTTGCCATCCTTCGACAAACAAGCCTTCAAAGTAGCTGAATAATTTAGGTTCTGAAAAAGTCTTTTGTTGGACAGGCATGCGCAGCGAGACTGGGCGGTCGTTCTCCTGGTAGTTGTCAAAGTAGGTGAAGGACCAACGATCGCCGTGGAATTCCAAAACCCCGGCAGATTTTCCATCCACAAAAATGCGCGCCCGACCGGGACGCTGATTATGCTCCACCGATGGTAAACTCCGTTCTCAGGGTTTTGGCCAGGCGCATCAATGTTGCAAGTTGCACGTTGGTCATACCTTGCTCCAGCTTGCGGATCTGAGCCACCCCAACTTCGGCCTCCTTAGCCAGTTCTTCCTGGGTCAAGCCGCGTTCGATGCGCTTACTTTTGAGCTGCCGTGCGAGAGCTCCGTCTTTTTTGGAGGTTCTTTTGCGCGCTTTGGGAGTGGGTAGAAGGGCATCAAATATGGTCATATTATATCCAAAAAAATGTACTAAGGTCACCTCTCCCACTTATTATATCAGGAATGATGCAATTAGGGGTATTTTGCTCTTAATATATCATAATCGATATAATAGAGTTCGTATTAATTATATTATATTTGTGTAGATATAATAGTGCATGGCAGGATTTCGATATCTTCAGGGAGTGGGGCGCTTTCGGGCGGGTGTAAAATTCTGGGGCATGCCCTCATAACTCACAAAACAAACGGGCCTGGGGCAATTACCCCAGGCCTAATTTTTTCAGCTTTTTATCAAAGCAGGTCCCATGGCTTGCGCCATGGGAGGGAAGGGTCGGAACTCAGTTGCCAAGGTAGCCGGAGAAGGCTTCGTTAAGACCGGTGGACTCGACGATACCGCGTACTCGTTCGACAGCGTGGCGGATGAAGCGGGCTTGGTTAAAGGTGGTGTTGATCACACCGGGACCCGCGATATAAACCATCTCAAGACCACTGGCGGAGTTGCCATCCAGGCGTTCCAGGAAGAAACCGGCAACCCACACATCCTGCTGCTGACCAAAGCGGGCGTTGACGGAGGTTTGGCACCAGTCGATGCGAACCCATTGTGGAGCACCCCAGTAGTTTTCCACAGTTTGCACCCAGTCGCTGTTGACGCCGTTGTAGCTATAGTTGCACAGGTTCTCAAAGCGAGAGACCGAGTACATATCTTCCGGGCGACCGTCGAAACCGTTGAACACGAAGCGCTCATAGTCGAAGAGGTTGTCAGCCTGGCTGGAGAACTCGATCTGGTTCAGAGCGCGGCGGAAACCGGAATCCATTTTATAGTCGTTATCCCAGTTGTAGTACTGCTCGCAGTAAAGGAAGCTACCGGCAGTACCGTTGTTCAGGGTGACCACGCGGCCGTCCTCACAGTTTTTTGCGGGCATCAGCGGGTCGTTCACGATACTCAGAGACTGCACCTGATCGTTCAGGAACGTCTTGTTGGTGGCGTAGGACAACAGATGCATGCCTTCTGGAATGTTGATGGAATACAGATTGCCCAGGCCGATGCTGGTGATCTGGTGATCCACGTCCTGGCCCTGGTCGCAACCGGAACCGGCGCAGAAATAAATCGTCTCTTCCGCGATCATGCTGCCACCTTCCACCGAAGCGGAGATCATCAGCTTGCGGGTACCGCGATCAAACTGATCCAGATTCAGGGTCAGGAGTCCGCCCTGGCAGTCCACAGGCATTCCGTCAACCTTGCAGCTCCAGTTGGCGTTGGTCACACCCGCAAGAGCCGCTTGCAGCCGGTGAGTACCAGTGGTGGCTGCTTGCAGTTGATCCAAACCATCGATGGTGATGGCTTTCTTTTCGCCCACCGTAAAGGTGACACTGTCGATCATCCCCTGCGCGCCGGTGTCGCTGTGCACCGCTTTGGCGGAGATGGTGTAGCTTTCGCCACTTTGAATATTGCTCAACGTGTGGCTATTGCCGCCGCTGCAAGCCTGGAAGGGTTGGTTGAACACTTCCGCTGCTTTGCCGGCGCGGCAGACCAGGGTGTACTCTTCGGGGTTGTTGGTTCCCGTCAGATTCAACTGGGCTGTCACACTGTTATCTTTAGCTTCTGATGCGATGGTGTCCTTATTGGTGATGGACACAGTCGCTTGGGGTGCCGGCGTAACCGTTTGCGGTACTTCCCGCTGGGGGGCCGGCGCGTCCGATGATTTTTTGTCTTTTTTGCCACAGGCCCCGAGGCTCAGAGCCAGGGCGAAGCAGACCATACTGACTTTCACGCTATTGTAGGTTTTCATAGTTCCCTCTCCATTCAAACCTGGTTTATATTTGCTGATAAAAAGCTCGTAAAACGCAATTTATTATAAAATGATTTTAAAATCAATAGAAAATTATAAAAATATTATAATTAATTTAATAAAAATTATAATAATAAGAAATTATTGGGAAAACCATTAACATTATTTTATAAAAAATCGTTCCCTGCCATGGTTTTTTATTCCCGCCTTTGATATGCAACTTTTCATTCAAGTCCATCCCGATTCATCCGAAAGGCCCCTGCGAGCTCAGTTTTTCTTAATGTAATTCGGGAGATTACCCATGGCCGACTTCAACCCCCAGATCATCCGTAGTTCCTTTGAGCATGTGAAACCGATCGCCCAGGAGGTGATTGATCTCTTTTATGAAAACCTGTGGCGGGATTATCCCGCCTCCCGCACCCTGTTTGGGCGCACGGATATGGACCGGCAGAAGAAGCTATTGATCAAATCCCTAGTTTTTATCGTGGATAATCTGCTGAGCACCGATCGCCTGATGGCCTACCTCAAGGATATGGGGGCCCGCCATATTCACTATGGTACAGAAGACGAGCATTACGACTGGGTGGGGGCCTCCCTGCTGAAAACCCTGCAGACCCGCCTGCGGGATGTGTGGACCCCGGAATTGACGGATCAGTGGGGACAGGCTTACGGCATTATCGCCAGCACCATGAAACAAGGGGCCCGCGAAGCCCTGCAGCGGCAGGCGCCTGCGAAAACCACCGAAAACGTGGTGCCGATGCGGGCCACCGATACCTCCAGCCTCAGCTTCGAATTGCCCGAATCCCTCAAAGCTGCGATACAGGATGAGGCCCGCGCGTACGCCAAACAGGTGATCGAGCGGGAGTTTCAAAAAGCGGTGGAGAAAGAGATTGAAACCTGGTTCCAACAACGGAGTCTTATCCGCAATCGCAAGCTGGGTTAATGATAAGACCCCTGGCTTCGTAAAAAGGATTGTTCTGGTCAAAGGATGGCGGCGGGATTTGCTGGCCATCCTTATGGTTTTTCTGGTGGTGCAACTCTGGCAAACCCGCCATCTTCTACCGACCGGGGATCACGCGACAGCCCCCACCTTTCGCCTCAACACCCTGGATGGTGGTGCCGGCGAACTTGGGGGGCCATCGTCCGCGGCAACTCTGGTCTATTTCTGGGCCCCCTGGTGCGGCGTCTGTGGGGTGACCGCCAGCAACGTGGCGGCGGCCGCCCGCTGGCTGGATGCGGACCGGATCCGGGTGGTGACGGTGGCTCTAGCCTATGAGGATCAGGCAGCTGTCGCTCGTTATATCGCGGACCATCGGTTGGAAATTCCCACATTGCTGGGGGATGATGCGGTGATGGAAGCCTATCGCGTGCAGGCCTTTCCCACCTTCTACTGGATCAACCGGCAGGGGGAAGTGGTGGGGCATGCGGTGGGATATACCACACGGGTGGGCTTGTGGTTACGATCATTAAAATTATTGTGGGGCTAATGGCATGACTTTGATGCCGGAGTTTTGGAAGCACAAGCGTCTGCAGCAGATGAATCCTGCCGAATGGGAGGCGCTCTGTGATGGGTGCGGCCGTTGCTGTCTTCATAAGATATATGATGAGGACGGCGGCGACGTGCATTTTACCAATGTGGCCTGTCGGCTGCTGGACCCCAAGACGGCCCGCTGTTCCGATTACCCCAATCGTCGCAAGAAGGTGAAGGATTGTCAGGTGCTGAATCCCCGCAAGGTTTATAACCTGCCGTGGCTTCCCCCAACCTGTGCCTATCGCCTGCTGGCGGAGGGGCGGGAACTGCCGGAGTGGCATCCTTTGGTATCGGGGGATCGCAACTCGGTGCGCAAAGCCGGGATTTCTGTGGCTGGCAAAGTGGTGCCGGAGCAGCAGGTGAAGGACCTGCAGGAGTATATTGTGGATTGGTTGACCTGATGTTTTTCGAGGGCACGATGAGGTTTCTTTGGGGAATTATACTGGTGACGGCTGTATTGGCAGGGTGTCAAACCCCTTCATCCAGCAAGGGGACCCAGTCTAAAAGCCGGCGGCTGGAATGCCCGCTGTTGGTCTGCCCCAAATCCGCCCCTAAAGCCCATGTGAGCAGTCAGTACGCGGTGTTTGCTCCACCCACCATCGGTTCTTTTGTGCTGAGTCCCCTCTCCGACGGGGGAAATCTTTGTCATCTGCTGACGGGAGATAAGGGTCTGAGTCGATTCATGGTGCGGGCGGTTCCGAGCCAACAGCGGCCGCTCCGTATCACCATCGCTGATGGTATGGATTGGGAACACCGGGACGACGAAGTGGCGATCACCACCGACGGTTCCCACATCACCTCCCTGATTTGTTACAACCCCATGATGTGGCTGGGCATGCAGTCGCAGTTTCGGGTGATGGGGCAAGCGGAGCGTCGGCAGGGGGAGCGCAAATTCACCGAATACCGACGCCCTCATCTGCGTTTTGATACTGTGATGGGGGGGGATCGTTTTTTTCTGATGGACCAGGACTACCGGGCCACCGGGGATATGCTGTGTCAGTTTCTCGGGCATATGGGGATGGAGGAAATGTCCACCCAATCCGGGAAGTCAACGGCTCACGATGACGAGTCGGTGGAGCGGATCGTGATCGATTGGCAGGGGCAGTTTGAACTCAAGCCCAGTCAGGCGAGTGATGAAGTGGCATTCATCGTTTGCTTTGATGAAAATCCCAATTAGAATAGAAGCTATCTCATAAGTACGCTGGCGTTGTTACTTGGTCGGCTCCGGTCCTCGTTGAGGCTTTTCTCAACTGCGGTCCTCGCCTCCCGCGTGCCTAGCCATCCTATTTATGAGATGGCTTCTAAATATCGTCGATATTGATTCCCCTTGCCATGAGGTTGCCCAGCGCACTCTATGTCCCAAGCTTTTCCCCAGCGCATTCACTACGGTTTTATTTCGTCCGGCTTTCTCCTGTTGCTCGGCTCGTCCTATCTGGATAACGCCCGCGGTCCATTGCTGCCGGCCATTGCGCAGGAGTTGGGTTTGCCCTGGGAAAGCATGGGCCTTTTCCTGACGGTTGGCAATATGGCCTCCCTGGTGACCACCCTGTTGTTGATGCCCCTGATGAACCGCATCAGCGAACGCAACGTGACCCTGATGGTCTGCGGCTTTGCCTTTCTCGTGGGGCTGGGTTCCCTCGCCGTGGACAGCTTTGCCTCTCTGATTTTACTGGGGGTGGCCATCGGCTGGTCGGTCTCCACCATGGGGGCCATGTGCAATATCCTGACGATCCGCGGCACGCCGGAGGTGATGCGCAGCCGGATGTTGTCTGCCAGTCACGTGATGTACGGGCTGGGCTCATTTTTGGCCCCCCTGCTCACCACCACGGTGCTGGCGGGTGGTTTGCGGTGGGCATGGGCCCTGGTGGGGGGCGGCGGATTTTTGCTGATGGTGGGCCTTCTGGTGCTGGCCAAGGTTCCCAATATGCAGCCGGAACCCGGGGTGACCCAGCAGCGCAGCCGCATCAATGGGTTTCAGCTGCTGATTGTGGTGCTGTTTGCGGTGTATGTGGGGGCGGAAAACCTCACGTCCACCTGGCTGGTCCCTTATGTGACGGAGGTTTATCCTGATCGCTCGACGGAAGGCCCCCGCATCATGATGGGATTTTTTCTGGTGCTGGCCGCCAGTCGTCTTGTTTGTTTTGTGGTGGCGCGACCGGCCATCGAAAAATACCTGATTGCCGGCAGTCTGGTGATCCCGGCCCTGTGTTTTCCCATCGGCTATTTGGGGGGTAATCCCTGGGTTTTTGCGGGGATGGGGCTGATGGGGCCGTTTTTTCCCATGCTGCTGGGTCGTCTGAGCCGGAGTTACCCCGATCAGTGGCGCTCCCTCACCATTTGGCTGATCTTTGGCATGCAGGTATTTATGGCGATTCTCAATGTTTCTATCGGCAAGGTGGGGGATGTCTGGGGCATGCGCTGGGCCTACCTGATTCCTTTTGGGATTTTGATGGTGGCCCTTGTGTTACTGGTGGCTTATCTACGGTATGAGCCGCGTCCGGAGGGGGTTCAGGCCTAACATAAGTTGCTCATATCAACAGGTTGTGGTATGCAGAAGGTTCGGGAACCATTTCATTATCCACAGCCATGAGGAGCCAAACCTTGCGTTTTCCCCTGCCCTCGGTTTTGACTTTGTTGTTGGGCTTGAACTTTTTTTCAGCGATGGCATCCGCACAGGCGGTCACTGCGGAAGATCGCGATCAGTCCCTGCAGGCGTTTCAATACATCTACAATGCGGTCAAGTCGCCGCGCTGCATGAACTGCCATCCGGCCGGAGATCGGCCCACGCAATACGACGGCATGACGGTGCATAAAATGAACGTGCAGCGGCGCATCGGCGAATTGGGGATGGCCTGCAGCACCTGCCATCAGTTAACAAACGGCAAAGAACCCCATACACCCCCGGGAGCACCTCATTGGGGCTTGCCCGATGCCGTGAAGGCGTGGGGGCCGCAGTCGACGGCGGCGGACATCTGCGAGATGTGGTTGGACCCGCAGCGCAATTATTTTGAAAGCGGCGATCGCAAGGGAGAACCCCGTTCGCTGGAGGATATTCAGGAGCATTTAACTCATGACGCTCTGGTGAAATGGGGTTGGAATCCGGGGCCGGGTCGTACCCCCATCGCCGGGACCCATGAGCAGTTTGCGGAGCAGGTCCGCATTTGGATTGCCACCGGTGCCTTTTGCCCGGATGCGGAATAGGAGCAGGCCATGAAAGTTGAATTCAAATTAAACGGTCAGCCGGTGGAAGTGGATGTTGAGGGGGATATGCCCCTGCTGTGGGTGCTGCGGGATACCCTTGGGTACACCGGCACCAAGTATGGTTGTGGTGAAGCCATGTGCGGCGTTTGCACGGTGCATGTGGATGGCATCGCCACCCGCTCTTGCGTGGTTCCCGTCGAACAGATCAAAGGGCAGGACGTGACCACCATTGAAGGCATCAGCCGTGGGGACGAGCTGCACGAGGTGCAAAAAGCGTGGATCGCCGAAAACGTGCCCCAGTGCGGTTACTGCCAGCCCGGACAGATCATGTCGGCACTGGCGCTGCTCAAAGCCAAGCCCCGTCCGACGGATGAGGATATCGACGTGGCCATGGCGGGCAACCTTTGCCGTTGTGGCACCTATAGCCGTATTCGCAAAGCCATTCATCGAGCTGCTCAGGTTCTCAACCCATAAGGAAGCGGGGAACACCATGGAAAAGGAATTGAAAAGTCGCCGGCAGTTTTTGAAAAATACCGTCCTGGCCACCGGTGGTCTTTGGGTTGGTCTGCGATTGGGTGGCAAGCATGAAGGGGAGGCCTTGGCCCAGCTGGTGGTCCCCACCGCCAATGCGGAAGTGGCCAATGCGTGGATCAATGTGGGCACCGATGGCAAGGTGAAGTTTCACCTGGAGCGGGTGGAGATGGGGCAAGGGGTTGCCACCGCTCTCACCACCATCGTGGCGGAAGAATTAAATATGCCCCCCGAGATGGTGCAGTTTTACCTGCCGTTTGAAGGGGGAATGACCGGAGGCAGCTCATCCATTCGCAACGACTGGGCACCGTTAAAACGGGCCGCCGCTGCAGTGCGGGAGGTGCTGATCCAGGCGGCTGCCCAGAAGTGGTCGGTGTCGGAAGCGGATGTGGAAATCAAAGACGGTGAATTGATCAACCGTCGTAATCAAGCCAAAGTGGGACTGGGTGATGTGGTGGAAGCAGCCTCACGCCTGCGTTTTCCCACCAATCCCAAATTAAAAGATCCTGCCACCTACCGCTTTGTGGGCAAGATGCAGCCGCGTCTTGATAACCGGGTCAAAGTGAATGGGGTGGCGCAATACACGATCGATGTGCGGTTGCCAGGCATGGTCTATGCCACGGTTAAACACTGCCCGTGGTTTGACACCACGGTGCGGTCGTTTGATGCCAGCAAGATTCAGGGCAAGCCGGGCATCCTCAAAGTCTTTAAAATTCCCGGAGCCGTGGTGGTGGTGGCGGATAGCACCTGGCGGGCGTTTCAGGCCATCAAACAGGTGGATGTCACCTGGGGCAGCAGTCAACCCCAGGGGTTGATGCAGGAGGATCTGCAGAGAGATCTGCGGGAAGCCCTCAAAGGCGATGGATTGGTGGTAGCCAACAAGGGGTCGATGCGCACCTTGGAAGCGGTGGAGCGTCGTCTGGATGTGACCTACGAAGCCCCCTATGTGCCGCATGTCACCATGGAGCCGCAGACCTGTGTGGCCTGGATGGAACCGGGACGCCTGCAGGTGTGGGCTCCCACCCAGATGCCGGATTCTGCACGGGAGACCGCTGCCGACGTGGCGGGCCTGAGCAGTGATCAGGTGAGCCTTTACAATCCCTATTTGGGAGGTGGATTTGGTCGCCGGTTAAATCAGGATTATGTGGAAGAAGCGGTGGCCATCGCCAAGGAGATGATGGGCACGCCGGTGAAAATGACCTGGACCCGCGAGGAGGATTTTCAGCACGATTACTATCGTCCGGCCTCCTCCAACCGCATGCAGGGATCGGTGGATGCCAATGGTTTGGCGAAACATTGGTTTCACAAAAACGCCATGCCATCGGTGACATCAGGAATGTTGTCAACAGTGGTGAAGGGGACATTGCCCAACTGGCTTCCGACGAAGGCACTG
>JAKQGS010000234.1 GCA_029556045.1 Pseudomonadota bacterium
ACGCAGTTGCTGTGAGATTCAATCGTGGCAGAACCGTTGAATTCCGTACCTCCGGCACCGTAGTTGGTGCCACTGGCAACGTTGGCTTGCGCCGGGACCGCAAACGTTCCGGTCGATCCCGTGCCGCCAATGCCGTAAGTCACACCGGCCTCGACATCAGCAACCGCAGGCAAGGTGACGTTACCGGCCACGCCGGCCACCGTCTGACCGGATAATACCTTATCGCCAAGGTTGGTGGTTAAGGCCGCCGTGTAAGTGGCTGTTGCCACGCATCCGGTGCCGCCATCAGCGGCGCAGATGCTGTGAGATTCAATCGTGGCCGAACCGTTAAATTCTGTACCGCCGGCACCGTAATTGGTTCCAGTGGCAACATTGGCTTGGGCGGGGACAGCAAAGGTCCCGGTTGAGCCCGTACCGTTTACGCCGTAAGTCACACTGGATTCCACATCGCCAACCGCAGGCAAAGTCACATTACCCGCAACACCGGCCACCGTCTGACCGGATAATACCTTGTTGCTAAGGTTAGTGGTTAAAGCCGCTGTATAGGTGGCAGTCGCCACACAACCGGTGCCGCCATCAGCGACGCAGTTACTGTGAGATTCAATCGTGGCACTACCCGCAACACCGGCAATAGTGACGCCGGATTTTACATCGGCACCTGTGAAGTTGGAGAGTTTCGCCGCTTTATAGTTGGTGCCATCAACGAGGCAGGAATCTCCACCATCGGCGCTACAAGCCGGTCCATAAGTTCCCAACGTGCCCGCAAGGGTTATGCCGGATTTGATATTGCTGGCCACCGTCAGGCTGGTGTCAGCGGCTTTAAACGCAGGGCCAACCACCACACAGCCCGCTTCGCCGTCGCTGGCGCAGCTACTATGGGACTCCGCGATTGCAGAGCCGGAAACGCCCGCCACCGTATTGCCACTGACGACTTTAGCCGCCAAACCAGTGGTGAGAGCCGCCGTATAAGTGGCTGTCGCCACGCAACCGGTGCCGCCATCAGCGACGCAGTTGCTGTGAGATTCAATCGTGGCACTACCCGCAACACCGGCAATAGTGACGCCGGATTTTACATCGGCACCTGTGAAGTTGGAGAGTTTCGCCGCTTTATAGTTGGTGCCATCAACGAGACATATCGCATCACCATCGTTAGCACACAATGTCGATGATCCGATGTACGATCCGCTTATCCCGGCGACTGATGCACCCAAACGGATGTCGGTGGCTAAAATATTGGTGGGGTTTACAACCTTTAAGGTGGTGCCATCCACAACGCAATTGGAGTCGCTATCTGCAAGACACGGGGCTGGCAGTACTAACGTTCCTTCTGCGAGCGTGCCGTCACATAAGGTTAAATTGGTGCCAATTTGAATCTTGGATAAATCCGGATCCACACAATCGGGAGCTGCAAGTTTGGCGGGAGCCTGATCATTGTCGGCGGTCGTCGGGTCATTAGATTGATTGCTGGTATCATCATTGTTAACGGCATCGCTTTGACTGTCAGGGTTTTCCTGCCCTAGATTTGCGGAAGGTGCGGCGCTGGTTTTAACCTTTAGACTGGAATTACAAGCTGCAAAAAAGAAGAGCGCCACGAATACCGCAACGCCATGCGCCATGCAGGAAATCGTGCCAGATTCCCTTCGACAGGTCAATGGATTTGCAGGGGAAAGCGCCATACAAAGACTCCTTTTTGCTTCATCCCTTACCATCGGAACAATGCTATGAAATCTTGAATCTATTTTGATTATTGATTTTTTAGTCAGTAAACCAAAATGATTCCCAATGGGTACGGAGAGGTCGGACCAAACCTTGAGGATGGGATCCGCGAAAAAACTTACCCCATGGTAATCTTAGAACTTCGATGTTAGAAACCTTCATTCGATCCAATCTGTCGACAATGATGCCGTTTCAAAGTTTGCCATTCCACCTGTCAAACACCCTCTTTGCAGTCCCGATCTTCCAAGGGCAACCATTTCTAGTTTTTAGATTCTTACTTTCAAGATGGTGAACAACCTCTTTCCAGCTCAGCATTTGACGATGCCTCAGTTCAACAATGAGTCTGGCAATCTTAAGTTCACGCCGATTTGGAACTAGCTTTCCGGCCACAATCTTCTGTCCAAACGGAGCACGAATGGCATTTTGACGTGTTTCACGACGGATGCCGAGAGTGTGTAATTTGTTCAAAACTGCGGACTTTGAAAGGCCGACTTGGGTGGCTATTTTAGCAGCGCTTAGGCCGTCCTTACGGTACAGTTCCGCAATGGTGGCTAGATTTATATTCTTTGGATTTATGAATACTGCAATAAAATCGGTAACTTCATTTGTGTTCGCCCGGTATCCGGCTCGGTCCACTTTTTTGCGTCAGCAAAAAAGTCCTCTCATGCTCATGCTAATTTCCCGCCATTTTCGATTATCGACGCTCATACTGACGCAAAAAAGAGCATGAGCATTAGTTGATAGGATGAGTGGAGGACTCACCAATCATCAGACCTAGACAAGTCCGTTGCGGACATTTTCTAGGTCGCTGGCAACTCACTCTGCAATGCCATAATATTTCCTTCTACACCGGAGGTTTTATGGCTTTTGCATTTGAAAACCTAAAAGTTTACCAAGACTCATTATGCTGGGTTGAGCAGGCTAATGGATTAGCGGAGAATATCCGCTCACAAAAAGCCATCGTTGATCAGCTGACTCGTGCGGCGCTTTCTGTCCCCCTCAATATTGCCGAGGGCAACGGCCGCTGGCACAAAGCTGAAAAACGCCAGTTCTTTTGGATTGCGCGAGGCTCCGTCTTTGAGTGCGTTGCCCTCATTCATGTCTTGAAGCGAATACAAATCATCGACGAAGAACTATTTTTAAAATGCTACTCCGACCTCGAATCATTGGCTAAAATGCTGTCTGGCTTGATAAAATCAACCGAGAGTGAGCGTGCAACCTGATGCCAATACCCCCTGTGTCAGGAATTAGAAACTTCCATATCCGATATTGATGCCCTCGTTATGGGATCCACTTAATTAGCTCACTCAGCCAAAGATAGGACTCCCTAGGGTGGAGTATGGACCTACTAAATATCCAGCCACCTGAATTCTTAAAATATTTTAAGCATTAAAAGGATTTATTGAACCACAAATTATGCCTATAATAAATCAATTCTATAGATAATAACTGCTTTCTTTGGGGAGATTCACCCAAGCCTGGTACAGGCTCATGCCGACTTGATTTTTTGTGGGATATGGCACATGAGCGATCGCAGCGAAGCCAGAACGATTCGGGAGGTCCCCCAAAAAACCGACTTTGTCCAGCTTTTGGGGCAAATCCTTGCTAACAAAGGTGAGCCTACTCCTGAAAATAGCGACAAAGGCACAACTAAAAAAACTAGGAGCATAAAATGACCCCGAAAAAGCTCCCGGTCAATTACGCCAACTTCCTGGCCGAAATCAAGCGCCGCATCCGCGCTGCCCAATACAACGCCCTAAAAAGCGTTAATGCCGAGCTGATCAAACTGTACTGGGAGATCGGTCGACTCATCGTAGAGCGCCAGAAAGTCGAAAACTGGGGCGCTGCCGTCGTCGATCGTCTGTCGGAAGACCTGCAATCAGACTTCCCCGGTCAGGCTGGTTTCTCGCGCAGAAATCTCTATAGAATTAGGGACTTATATCTAGCCTATAAAGACGATGAAATTATGCCACCGCTGGTGGCACAAATAGGCTGGTCGCACAATGCTATCATCCTGGAAAAATGCAAAACCCCAGAAGAGCGTAAATTCTACATCCTGATAACGCAGAAATATGGCTGGACCAAAAATGTCTTGGCTATGCAAATCGCCAATAATACCTATGCCAAGACCGCCAAGGGCCAATCGAATTTCTCCACGGTACTTCCCGCCGGGAAGGCTGCACAAGCCCAGCTGGCCATCAAAGATGAATACACCTTTGATTTTTTGGATCTGGCACCAGAGCATTCAGAACGCGAGCTAGAGCAGGCTCTCTTGGGGAAGGTCAATAAGTTCCTAACGGAAATGGGGGGCATGTTTGCCTATGTTGGCTCACAGTATCTGTTACAGGTAGACGATCAGGACTTCTTTATTGACCTTCTTCTATACCATCGGGCGTTAAAGTGTAAGCTTCCATGTACATCCAAAAGCGTAAAAACAAAGAAGGAATCTACTACTCATTCTCCTACCTTGATGAGAAGGGCCGCCGTATCGTAAATCCTAACGATCGATAAAAATCGGCACTTGGACCAGTCCAGTCCTCCCAGGCGACAAGCAGCTCATAAAGAACCTCGTCGCTCACCCCCTTCAAATAACCCTTGTCCGACCCGTAGGTACTAAGTTTCCTCTTCAACGTAATGTTGTCCATAATCAAACCTCCAAGTTTGGTGTGGTTTAATTATCTCAGGCAGGCGTTAACTTGGAATGTGGGGTGGTGGGACGATGTACCTCCATGATTTAAACCTATGATTTAAGTTTAAGATCCCCCGAGGGAGGGTGGGAGATGGCGCTCGCTCATCGCATACCCATCACTGACCATACATACCTGAAAAAGACTTGTAGCCGCGCCCCATTTTGTGGTTGATAACATGATATTTTTCTTTTAATATCATTCCTTTACAATAAATCGGTAATTTTGCGGTATCATTATGGTAAAGATATGGTAGGAAAGTGACGAAAAGATGGCATGTCAAACCAGAATCGGTATAGCAAAATGTCAAATATTTTAGTCGAATCGTCAAATAAGAATTACCTGAAGCTCTTTACAGAGATGGGTGACCCAGATGTTGATCAAACAGCTCGGTTACTTGAGGTCTCAAGAAATCAGTTAGCTGAAACCTTTGGACTTTCGGCTGATCAGATTCGACCTGAAAGGCTATCTTCACTTGCAAAAGAGCGAATTGGAGAATTAGCAGGAACACTTGAACTTGTTGCTGACATTTTCAAAGGTGACCAGAAGAAAACGATCTTTTGGATCAAGACCCCGAACCCTCATTTCGGGGGAATGTCTCCTCGAAGTTTAATTGTGCGCGGTCGCTATAATAAAGTTAAACAATTCGTACTTGCAGCTGCGTCGAGGGAACAACAGAGCGCATGAAGAAGCGACAAACTTTGCGTCAGCAAATGACCCGTCCTCAAAAGTCTCGCAGTTCCTCAAAAATTAAAAAAAGTCGCGATCGAACGTCAAAAATTAACAGTTGGCTTTTAACATTAGCTGAAAAAACCGAAAACGAACTCGAGTTCTGGCGCGCTTTTCAAAACTTCCTGGCCGAACAACGAGAAATTCGCCGCACTCGAATTTCAGAAGCGCTTATATCAAGTGCAGTACGAGGATTCAAAAGCAACCAATTCGTCAGGATCGTCGATACTCGCTTTCAAAATCGCCCATTAAGCCCCTATGGTAGCATCGTTGTTCCACCTGGCGGACGATTTAATATTGGGCCAATTTCAACGTACTATAAAACCTTTCAAGCTCTTTACTTAGCATCAGATTTCGAAACGGCATTTTTTGAACGATTCTTGCGAGATCCATCAAAGATCAAAAATGACATTCATGACCCGCGCGATGCCAGATTGGATCCGGGCGCTTCTTTTTCCTCGTATCGCGTCAAGGTTGAACTTGATTTAGTATTGGACCTGCGAGAAAAGGATAGCCTTGCACCATTTCTTGAGATCATAGCGGAAATAAAAGCTCCGCAGTGGTTGACCGACCTGGCTAAGGACCTAAAGCAACCACCACCAGCAACGGTAAAAACACTAGAGCAGTTGCACACAATTATCTTCGATCCAAATTTTACCCAGTGGGGTTCTCTGTTGGATCAACCGTCGGCATCACAGTGGCTTGGACTTTACGCTTACACATCCGGCCTAAATGGTATCATCTATCCGTCTGTAAGAAACTCAGAGGGCTTCGCGATCGTGATTTTTCCCGAAACGTTTGAGGACTCTAGCTGCACCGTTTCGTTAGTTGACTATGCGGCGAGCGTCAGTGAGTTGGACCAGGTGTTAGATTCAAAAACATTTATGTTTCAAATGCTCTCCAATGATCAAATCAAAAGCATTCAAATTCAATAGCCCGAGATTGTAATCAATGTGGTTTGGTGGAGTAATTTTTTGGAGTGAAATTCGCGAAAACGTTTGCGTAACATTGCGAAATTACAGGCAAGCATGGGTTATCCAAAAGTCGGCGAAATTAATGGTACGATTATTGATAATTGTCCTGTCCGAGCAGGGGTGTCACAAAACCGGTCTCCGCCATGATCGTCGTAATTTTTTACCCACAAAAACGAAGAAGTGAGAGAGGTTGTAATGGACGACGCTGACTTCGATGGCACATTGGTACTGGAAAAACTCGCTGAGATCGGTAAAGTCGACTCATTTTTAGAGGCAGTTGATGCCGATGATTTTGACCGGGCTAAATCGCTGATGAAACGAGCCAACGTGGACGCAGAAACGATCGCAGCCGTTTTGAAGAAAATGGGCGAAGCCGACGGCGAGCATGGATGACGAATCAAACCAGGATTCTGTTAAACGAAGGAAAAATTGTATGACAACTCCAAAAAACATGATCTGCCTGATGTTCGACAAGGATGCTGAGCAGGCTGCTCGTTTTTACGCTGACACATTTCCCAATAGTACCGTAGGTTCCGTTCATCGTGCCCCCGCCGACTATCCCGCGGGCAAAGCGGGTGATGTGCTAACAGTTGAATTCACTGTTCTCGGAATTCCATGCATTGGAGTCAACGGAGGGTCGTATTTCAAGCATAGTGAGGCATTTTCCTTCCAGATTGCAACGGACAATCAACGGGAAACGGACGCCTATTGGGATGCCATTGTGAAAAACGGTGGCGAAGAGAGCATGTGCGGCTGGTGTAAGGATAAATGGGGCATTTCCTGGCAAATTACCCCGCGTACACTAACGGAAGCCATGGCGAATGGTGGAGATGAGGCTAAACGAGCATTCAATGCAATGATGACCATGAAAAAAATCGACGTGGCGGCTATTGATGCCGCCCGACGAGGGTAGTCATTACCGCTGTGTTTCAAATTTTTGCCGCCACCAACGCCGCAACCGCACATGAGATTAAACCAAACAGATACACCGCCCCATAACCGAACCCATTGGCCACCAATCCCGCGACCGGTCCGGTTAACCCGAGCGCAAGATCAAAAAATGCCACGTAGGCTCCCAACGCTACTCCCTTGAATTGAGGTTCTATCGATTGCACCGCAACGACCCCAAAAGCAGGGAAGGCCAGTGAATACCCAAATCCAGTCAGAGCTGCCCCCACCAATGCGACACTGGGGGTCGATGCCTGCCAGAGAAGCGTCAAACCGATCATTTCAATACCGACAGACACCAAAGCAACTCGCTTCCCGCCAAACTTGTCGGGGGTATGACCGAACAGGAGGCGGGCGGCAATATAGAAAACCCCGAAGAGTGTCATAACCAATGACGCACCATCCCAGTTCCTCTGTTGAAACAAAAGGGCGGAGAATCCCGCAATGGCGGAAAATCCCACCGCCGATAGTGACAATCCGATACCGGATTTCCAGACTTTATTGACCACTTTATAGAACGGCATGCGCTCTTTACCCAATGCAGGTGTGGCGGGAATTCTCATAGCCATCATCCCCGCGACAAAGGGTAAAAAAGTGGCCATAGCGAGAGTGGACGCAGTGCCATAAACATCTGACAAATAAAGACTCAATGGAGCTGAAGCAGCGATCGCACCATACATGGCGATACCACTCCATGCCATCACACGTCCAGATCGTTGGGGACCGAGCATACCCACACCCCAGGCTAGGCACCCGGTGATGAGGAGACTTTCACCAAACCCCAGAACCACCCGCGCAAAAAGCAGTCCAGCAAGAGATATTCCGCCATCAAAAGCCAGTGATCCCATCGCAATGAGACCTGACAGGGTGGTCACCAGCGCTCCCCTAAGAGCTGCAGATTTGGCACCTACCATGTCCGCGACGGTCCCCGCGTAATGACGTGTCAGAAGTGTGGCCACTGACTGCAACCCCAGGACAATGCCGATCCAAAGGTTATCAAAGCCCAACGTCCCTTTGACATGAGCCGGCAATGTCGCCAAAGGAATTCCGATACTAAAAAAACCAAGAAACACCACGAGTGCCACAGGGAGAAACACCGTGGTCGCTGGATGATCATGACTCGCAGAATTTTTTGCTGGATTTGAATTCATAGGTTTCCTTTCTAAGGTGCAATTGAAATGGTGTGTTCAAATAAACCGAGATCCGATCAGCGCCGATATATAAAGCCCCAATCCAAAAGCTGTGTGAGATGCCAGGCTTTTGATCCGTGACCGTGCGGGAGATGGCGCCTTGGAGGATGCAATGCCAAGCCCCAACCCCGGTTGTAGAATGAAATAGGGAGCCAGGACCGTTACAATGCCGGTTGCCATCGCCGGAAGAAGGGACGGATATTGCAACCATTCCACCCCCCACACGAAAATATGGGTTGCCGCAATTCCGATACCAATGGAGTAGTGTGCGCAGTATCCAATCCAAAGTTCGCCCGCGATTGGCTCCGCGGCCGCGATATTTTTATGAATTAGGACACCCCGCGGTAGGTGACCTATCCACCGTCCGAGAAAACGGAAATTCAGCGACTTGATTCCCAAACGAGCAAGAAATTGGTTCCAGACATCCATGACGATTGTGGCACCACAACCCATAGCAACGGTGTACAAGCCTAGTTCAAAGACATTATTCATGGATAACTCCCACTTTGTAGTTGATTGAATGGCGCGGCTTATCCAAGCCCCAAATTATCCACTCGGCGACCGCCATGTTAATGAACCACCCTGCTCCCATAAAAACCGCCCTGAAAAATTCAGTCTGCAGTTGTGGGAAGATGAACCATGGAATATGAGTCAACGCCTGAGTACCCACCCCCAAGGCCAGTGCATAAGCGCGAATCATCCAAACCTGATGCCGCGGGATATCCCGCCGATAAATGGCTGCCATAGAGGCCCCAAGGGAATAGGTCATGAGGATCCCAACAATTAAGCGCATTCCATACACCGCAGAAGTGTCCAAACCATATTGCGGGTAGGATTGAGCCATCCAAATGCCGGTCAATGACGTAACAAATCCACATGGCACCAGAAGACGTCCCAAAATGCGATGCCAGGCCGCCTTTCTTTGCCGAAGGCTTGGGACAAATTGGAGCGGTCCTAGTAGACAAAAGAGAGTTGCGGCCACAATATGCAGAGAAAACGACCAGGGAGCAGACAGAAAACGTGCGTTTTCCGGTGTCAAATCCCCGCTGATCAGCTGGCTCATACGGATGGCTCCACCCAAAGTCGGGACTATTGCCAGAGCCAACAGTCCCAATGGGATCACCCACTGCGATTTTTGTGTTGTTTTCATAGAAATCCTCAAGGTTTGCATTCCGACTTGATTCGTTTCTGCCATCCGGGACCGAGATACCGCACCGGTTGATATTGGCGACCTCACATCCGCATATTCGGTTGTTTCTATTCATGCATAAAGTGATATAATTGCATTGTATTGATGCACCAAATGCACGAATTATGGATAGGCCTCATGAAAGCAAAATCTCACCATGTCCCTTTAAATTTGTTGGATTTTAATCTGCTATTGGACTTTGACACCTTGCTGCGAGAGGGCAGCGTCGTCGGCGCCGCTCGTCAGTTACACCTTAGCCCGCCAGCGATGAGCCGACGATTGACCAGGCTTCGGGAAGCAATCGGTGACCCACTCTTTGTCCCAGCAGGTCGCGGACTGGTTCCAACAAAACGGGCCCTGGCATTGCAGGAAAAAGTGCAGATGGCCATTGAAACAGTGCGAGGGGTGTTTACACCGGAAACGGTCGATTTTAAAAAATTGGAACGAACATTTACATTGCGTGCCAACGATGGATTTGCCGGATCATTTGCCACCAAACTGACGGCAGCGATGAAAAGCGAGGCGCCTGGGGTCTGTTTAAAGCTTTTACCCCGTTCGGAAAGAAATATTGAGTTGCTGCGTCATGGGACGGTGGACCTTGACCTGGGGATTACCGAATCCATTGAGGCAGAAGTTCAGAGCGATGTTTTACTAGACTCCCGATTTGTCGGTGTAGTGAGGCATGATCATCCATTGTTCCGTAATAACTCGAAAAAAAAAGTGACTGTCAATGACCTGGTAAACTGGGAGCATGTTTCAACCTCACCCCGCGGTCAGGGCGGTGGTCGTCTGGATGCCGCCCTCAAAAAACACGGACTTCAACGACGCCTGGCGATTGTGGCACCGGGATTTCAAGCTGCGTTGGTTATGGTTGCTAGTTCTGACTTCATCGGAGTGCTGCCGGAGCCTTTTGCTCGTTGGGCATTGCAACACCTTCGCCTCCAAATCTTTGACCTTCCGGTTGCCACATCCAGGGTTGAGATCAGCCAAAGCTGGCATGTCCGCCACAATCTCGATCCAGCCCATCAGTGGTTGCGTAAACATGTGAAAGAGATTTGCAGCCGAGTTGTAAAATCGGTATAACAGGATCCATATTGGATTAATTAACCCACGGACACGACGGAAATTGGGGGGGAATGATGCTGTTGAAGGGGCTCCTTTTTCTTGCTTTGAATTCAAGTGGCAGCAATTTTATTATTCCATCGACCAATGGCAACCTTATTGGTCATTGGCAGCGTGAAATCGAAGTGGTGAAAGAAGAAAGGCTTTTCTACAGCAATGGCACCGCTCAGGAGATACTGACCATCGGCGGTATTCTGGCTCTGGACATCACCACGGAAACAGCGATCGATGACTCCATCGCCCCGGCTCGCATCTATTCCAAACTCAAGACCATCAATTATCTTGACCCAACCCTCGGCATTAAAATCCCAGAGGGAGAAGAGAGCCATTGTATTTTTGCCGTCATGGAAAGGGATTTACACTGGGAATGCGGACGAGGGGAATATCCATCGGCCTTTACTGGTGGAGAGGCTGTCTATCAGCGTCCACCTTCGAGAAACTAAACCTATCAGTCTAACTTTTCTTAGTTGGCTTTGGCTTGAGACGCATTCTACCAGTCATGATCAAACCATCTCTAAAATTCAATCTCAAGATAGACAGCTGAACCAACCCCACCGCTAATTCCGCTACCTGTACGACATAGAACCACGAATCGAACTGACCGGAAGATGCCTTATAATTCAGAAAAAAGGCCGATGGAATCATGACCAGAACGGCATTCGCCACCAGTATGGGCATTCGCCTCTTTTTAGCTCCGACCAATCCCCCAGAGCGGCCATTTGCCAACAGATTCCCCGAGCCTCCAACAATCGCCATAACAATAATCAATGGCGCGAGTCCGTAATTTACGATGGCGTGCTTAACCACAACAACTGCACTGTTATCCAAAAGAAGCTCGCTCACCAATGTGGATATCCAAAAAGTTGAGATAATTACAATTGCTGCCGCTCCCCCTGTCGCATGAATAATAGACTTACGCATGCTTACCCCCCTTTGTTCATTCTGAAATCTGCTAAGCATGTTTTCAGTCGCGCAACTCTTTCGCCAACGACTTTTAGATGCTGCTCCGAAGTTCCGACCGATATTACCACCGCCCATTTTTCTTCAAACGGCATTCAGGAATGACTTGTATCGACCGACGGTTAACCTTAAAAGGATGGAGTATCTTCTATTTTATATTGTGATAGCTGACAGTTAGCCAATCAATAATCACCGAAACATTAAATCCTTTAACTTCATGGACCCCTTCGTTATTAAATTTAATATATATTAATATTTATTGATATTTACATAGGATAGCAATGTATTGTAACCATGGATTGCTTTATTTTAAAGGAGGCATTCATGTTTATCCGCGCTCTAGTCGCCATATTGATGGTCAGTGCACCGAGTTTTGCGCAAGCGCAACAGGCTGCGTGCGAAGACCCCCAATCCTTCACACTGGAACCCGCGGATATCATTCCTACTCCTGAGAGCGAAACCGATATTCCCGCCGACGCATTATTCACCGTAGCAACCAGCAACCACACCCTTGAACTCGTGATTTGCAATGCTGAATCGGATGCGCCTACCTTAAGCCGAATCGACGTCTACGCTGGCTCAAAAAAACCGATCGTTTCTAAGGATGGCTCCAGCGCCAAAATCGTCACAAACTTGGCGGATGCCCTATTTCAGTCCCCTGATACGAAACTCGAAATCGAGATGCCGATCCGTCAGTCTTATACGATCTTTATTCGCTCATTCACGCAGGGAGAAACTCTGTATGTAGCATTCACGGAAGGCTATCGTAACAAGGAACAACCTCCTTATTTGCCACACCCCTGGGTTTTTGGTCGACTGGTGCCGGGCAAGGCCCAACCATTGACAGGCAATTGTCGTCTCGCTGGAGAAAATTTTTCCATCAGCAACTTCCAGATTGGAACAGCCAATATCGAAGCCTTTACATGCTCCCGCAGAACCGGTGTCAGTGGCTATTCTCATTATTATACGCGTGTCAAAATCGAGGATCCCAAACTGGCAGACTTTGGCATGCCAACATCCATTACGCTGGAACAGCCCGACAGCGAAATCGGCAGCTTTATCTACAAAAACTCACATCACAACTACAACGATGAAGGTTTTTTTGAAATCAAGTCTGCAGTAACCTATTCCTGGCACCGCAATATGACTTCGGGGCAGAGTTTGCTGAAAAAGGCTGTTTACGCCGATGGTACCACGACGCAGACGGCATGCGACATCGAGATGGGATGCCGCGACCTATAAGGATCATGCAGGACCTGGCCTCATTGTCTTTATTACCTCGCTTTGCGGCTAACTGTTATGGAATTTTCGCTAAAATCCCATAGCGGTGCCCCGATGAATCATGCTGCCGCTTCATCAGCGCTATCTCAGATACCTGCTGGGTACCCCAAGAATGACCTGCCAGATCTTCTACGATCTGCAACAAGTCTTCGTGGCAATGTCGCCGTACCCGGCCAAGCGTTATATGAGGATAATATGGCCGGGTTTCCCGCGGCACACCCAAACGAGCATGAACATCTTCTAGAAGAGAAACCAAGTTCTCCAACACAGAGTTCGGTAGCTCCACACCAGCCCATAAGATGCTGCGCCGACCCCGCCTCTCAAAAAATCCCAAGCCCTTAATCCTCAAAACGAACGGAGGAAAGTTTGGAAGAGCGCTTTGCATGGCGGCATGAAAACCTTCCAGCTCACTGCGGCTGCGCGGTCCCAAGAACTTGAGGGTTAAATGCCAGTCCTGTGGCTCGTACCAGTCAATTTCGGAAAACCGTGGACGCATATAGCCCACCTGTTTATCCAATGCGTCGCATACATCGCCATCTAACGGTATCCCCCAAAATGCATTGGGCTCTGTTGTCATCGCAAAACTCTCCTGACACCTAAAGCTGGCTTTTCATGTGCCACAAAACGTCACTGTCACTTCTTCACCCGCTTTTGCGGGTTGATAGAGATCCGCAAAACATGATTTTGCTTCAAACGGTGTTTTCAAAGCCTCCCTCATCCGATGAAAAGTCACCAACTCCTGACCCGCCAATGCCTCGTCGATTGCCTTTTGCACCCAATGATTCCGGGGGATAAAGATGGGATTGACGGTCTTCATCAGAGCAACCACTTCGTCGGGATTAGTCCCACGCAAGGAACGCCACTCCCGCATAAATTCCTGTATTTCTATTTTGTCGGAAAAATATCCCTCGGAACGACCCGCTAATTCCTGGGTCAGATGCCAAAAGCTCAGGGTAAAATCCAGTTGATGCTGTTCCATCAGCTGGTACCACCGTTGTGCAAGGGCCTGATTGGCTCCCGCCATCACTGCAAAACCAAGTTTTTGTCCCATCATGTGCGCAAGCTTTCGCTGCATGTCATGATGGGAATTTCGTAGGGCCTGGTTCAAAGATGCCACCGCCTTGTCCTCATCGGTATCCACAAACGGAATCAGGCAGTCAGCAAGGCGGGCCAGGTTCCACTGCAAGATATGAGGCTGCTGATCGTAGGCATAACGACCGTTTTCATCGATGGAGCTGAATACTTTGCCGGATTGAAACCCTTCCATAAAAGCACAGGGTCCGTAATCGATGGTTTCCCCCGCCAGAGATGTATTATCGGTATTCATCACGCCGTGGATAAACCCAAGGGACATCCATCGCGCCACCAGGGAATTTAGACGGGAAGCCACTTCCTCAAAAAATGCGAGATAGGGCTTTTCATGGGATTGAAGATGGGGATAGTGCCGCGCGATGGCATAATCGATTAGGGTTCGTAGAGCTTCCAGATCCCTCTGACCCAGAAAATATTGCAGGGTTCCAATACGCAGGTGGCTCGCCGCCACGCGGGTCAGCACCGCCCCCGGCTCGACATTTTGCCGATAGACCTGCTCTCCCGTTGCCACCGCCGCCAATGATCGGGTGGTGGGCACCCCCAAGTGATACATTGACTCAGAAACTATATATTCCCGTATTACCGGACCGATAGAGGACTTGCCGTCCCCCTGACGGGAGTATGGAGTGCGCCCGGATCCTTTGAGCTGGATATCGAATCGTTGCCCCTGCCCATTGACCACTTCACCCAGTAGCAATGCCCTTCCGTCCCCCAGCCTTGGCGTAAAGTAGCCAAACTGGTGCCCTGCATAGACCAGGGCAATGGGATCGGATCCATCCATTAAGGTCTGCCCGGAAAAAATTCTAGCCAGCTCCTCATCAGAGGGTGGACTGGTCAATCGCCCGCTGAGGTCTGCAAAAAGATCCGCATTAAAAGCCATCAACCGGGGGGCCACGAATTTTTGCGCCCCAACCCGTGCATAAAAATGCGCCGGTAGGCGGTGATAGGTGTTGTCAAAGTCAAGCTGCAGCATCTAACGATCAACCCCAAGTTAGGATAGAAAAACCTCACGACCGGTGCGGCAGCATACAGACGCGAGAAAGCGCGTCAAATCCTGCTTCGAAAACATTAATCAAGCGTGGTATCCTTGGCAAGACTCGACTTAGCAGGGGGGGGAGAGACGCCGTGGCCAATATCGTTTATATCGCAACAAGCCTCGACGGTTACATTGCTCGATAGGCTAGCGCCCGCTCTTTCTCTCAAAGTATTGCAGATCAATAAAAAAGGCGGCTGCCAATAGCAGCAATCGATCGTCCCGGGACAACTTGGGGTCGGTGTACGAAATATGAAAATTGTCGGCGTCTAGAAACGTCTCTTTCAATAGGCCGGACCACTTTTTTTCCACCCGCGCAACCTCTTTGCCATGAGCCATAAAAGGAAAGGTCCAAATCCGCCAAAGGGGCGAATAGACCGCCATTTTAAGACGACCATCCGGGCCTTCCACATCAAACTTCTTGTGCAACAGGGCGAACCGCTGCTGAAGGGCTCCAAGTTTTTTCCCCTTGTTGTCGAAAATATCCAGCCGCTGAAAAATCCAGCGAAAGGGATGGTTGGCATGACCAACCGGCTGTCGTCCGGCATCAAACATGTGGATGTCAAAGCTGCGCCAATGGCCCAGGACCTGACGCATCACAAATCCCAACACGCCTTTTTGCTGCTCGGCCGCAAAGCCGATCACCTGGCCGTCCGGAGTCACCACTTCGTATTTATTACGGGTTTCAAAGCCGAACATTTCCGCCAGCTCTTTGCGTTGGCGCACGATAATATGGGAAGAGTCAGCGAGGGTATCGTGAAAGCAGTTCATAATGGACCATCCGTACGAGTTAAGTTTGGTTGATTCTATCACAATTCTGATCGGGCACTCCTGCGTTCTTTTTGCTCACGAAGAGCAGAGAGGCAAGCTTTTGCCATCTAAAACAATAAAAATGGTCGTTGGACGATTCATTCGATGGTAAAAATGAGAATTCGATTCATTGTAGGTTTGGGGCGCATTCAATGATCAGCCAGCCGTTTTTAAAGGGCCTGACGACCGCTGAGGCGGAGCGTCGCCACGGGGAGTTTGGTCCCAATGAAATTGTGCGCTCAAGTTTTGCAAGCCAATGGGATGATTTCAAAAAAATTATCATGGATCCCATGGGACTCATGCTTCTGGTGCTGGCGGGCCTCTATGCGTTAATGGGCAACCGTAATGATGCCCTGGTGATGCTGATGGCCTATATCCCCATCACTGCGGTGGACGTGCTCCTGGACATCCGGGCCCATCGAGCGCTGCGGGCCCTGCGCCAGACCCTGAAAGTCACCGCCAAGGTATTGCGTGACGGCGTTGTGCGGGAAGTTCCCATTAAAAACATCGTGGTTGGCGATGTGCTGGCATTTGAGGAGGGTCAAACGCTGCCGGCTGATGGCAAGGTGGTGGACTCGCGCCAGCTGACAATCAACGAAGCCGCTCTGACCGGTGAATCCGTGCCGGTGGAAAAAACTGAGTCCTCCCCTTTTTTTGGGGGAACCACGGTTCTCCATGGCGGGGGTTTTGGAGAGGTGGAAGCTATCGGCAAAGCGACACAGTTTGGCAAAATTGCCTCCCTGATGGAAGACACCGATGCGGAACAGAGCCCCCTGCAAAAGAAAGTCCATGTCCTGGTGCGTCGCATACTGATTGCAGCGATGCTTCTGGTGATCCTCCTTTTTGGTCTGCAGTATGCGCGCACAGGTGCAATCGTTCCCAGCCTGATCGTGGCCCTGACGTTTGGAATGGCGGCGGTTCCGGAAGAGTTTCCTCTCGTTTTTACCCTTTATCTTAGCCTCGGGGCATGGCGACTCACCAAACACGGTGTGTTGGTCAAATCCCTGCCAAGCGTTGAGGCTCTTGGGAGCGTTGACGTGATTTGCACCGATAAAACAGGAACTTTAACGGAAGGGCGCTTCAAGCTGGAGGGAATTCATCCCCTACACCCGGACTATTCCGAAGACCTTCTTTGGCAAAGTGCCCTGATGGCCTGCGAAGAAAAGCCCATCGACGCCATGGAAATGGCCATCGTCGAGGATGGTCAATCTTTTGCTCATCTCATGAACGGCTGGCGCCTGGTTTGGGACTATCCGTTTGAACCCCACGGTAAACACATGACCCACGGTTGGCAAAACGCTGCTGGAGAATCGCGGGTTGTCATGAAGGGGGCCATCGAGGGGGTGATGGAGCATTGTGCCATGGATGCAGCACAGAAGACAAATCTTCTGAGCCTGACCGACACCCTCGCCAATGAGGGTAAACGACTCATGGGTCTGGCCTATGGGGATCACCGCAGCACCGGGGATCGCACTCTGGATGAAAAGGATCTCACATTCATCGGTATCATAGCCTTTAACGATCCGTTACGTCATTCGGTCAAAGACGCGGTGAAATCCTGCCAGGAGGCAGGTATCACCATCAAGATGCTGACAGGGGATCACCCGCTGACTGCCCATGCCATCGCTGAGGAGGCCGGGATTAAGCACTCCCATGATTTCCTATTTACCGGATCTCAATTGGCGGCCATGCCTCGGGAAAGTCGGTGGGAGGCCTATCAGAAAGGGGCCATTTTTTCCCGGGTATTACCGGAGCAAAAGCATGAGATGGTGCAGGCCCTCAAAAGCGCCGGTCAGGTGGTGGCCATGACCGGTGATGGCATCAATGATGCCCCCGCTTTAAAGCTGGCGGATATCGGCATCAGCATGGGACGAAATGCCACCGATGTGGCCCGCTCCACCGCCCAGATGATTCTGATGCGCAATGACTTCAATGGTGTGGTTGCAGCGGTGTTTGAGGGTCGGCGGATATTTGCCAACCTGCGCCGCAGTTTTGCCTATCTCGTGGCCTTTCACATCCCCATCGTCCTACTGGCCTTTGCCTCACCCACCTTGGGTTGGGGGGATCTCCTGATGCCAATTCACATCATTCTCCTGGAACTAATCGTGCATCCGGTTTCAGCATTTTCTTTTGAAAACCTTCCCGTCGGGTCAACGAGGCGTGAACGTTCACTGCTACCGCGCCATCGATTTATGGAAGCGTCACTGGCCGGAGTTCTCCTCAGCCTGTTCAGCCTTGCCAGCTTTCACAACGCACTGGCACAGGGGGTAACCATTGAAACCGCCCGGGCCCTTGCCTTGTCCACCGTGCTGTGGGGCAATATAGGATTTGTGATGTTGGAGAGCTGGCCACTTTGGTCACCGCGCGTCATTGCCACTCTTTCTAGTCTCACCGGTCTCATCTTTTTGATTTTTGGCTGGTCATATACCCGCTCGATTTTTCACCTCGGCCCCGTTGATGTGATGGGTGTATTTACCAGCGCTGCACTTGGCATCAGTGCGTCGGTACCCAGTCTGCTTTGGTACCGCTTCCGAATCCGCACAAGATCATGATAGTGTGGCGTCACGACGGGGATGGCTAAGAATTTCAAAGAGAACGTCGTCACTAGCATTCTGCAGGTATAGGTAATTCAACACCCTTTTTCTCAGATGCCCCACCCTATGCTTTCTCAAACTTTCAGCCTAATTCACCAGAAGTGATGATCACCTATCAACAAACTGCTCCGGACTGTTTTTAGCAGGGAACTGCCTATACATTCCGAAACAATTGACTTAAGATTGCCCGACTAAAACAGGGAGTAGAATTATGAATTCAATTGAAGAACTACTAAACAACATCAAGGGTAGCCGGAATGTCTTGGGAACTATTTTAGTAATTCTGGCGGTATCATTGATCGTTTTTAGCGGTTCCTTCATCATACCGCCAGGACATCGGGGAATTTTGGTTACCATGGGCAAGGTTTCCCCAGTTTTCGCACCAGAGGGATTTGGATTCAAGTTGCCGTTTGTTACCAAGGTCATACCAATTTCGGTCCGTCAACAAACGACGGTGGCGAAGTCGGAATGTTATTCGTCTGACCTGCAGCAGATTAATGTGGAATTACGCGTTCTTTATCGGATTCCAGAAAATATGATCGTCAAAATATTTCGCGAATACTACGGTGATCCTTTTGATAGTTTAATAGCGCCTCGAGTCAGCGAAGCACTCAAGGAAGTTACAGCGATGCAAAGTGCCGAGCAGATCGTAAAAAAACGCGAAGATATCAAAGCCAAAACCCTCGAATCAGCACGGACGAAAGTTGGGAATCTCTTGGTCATCGAAGATGTTGTCATCCAGGATGTGTCTCTTTCGAAAGAACTTGAAGCCGCTATTGAGGCCAAAATGGTCCAAGAGCAAGAAGCCGCAAAAGCCAAATTCACCCAAGCCAAGGCTGAAATCGAAGCCCAAACAGCGGTGATTCGTGCCAAAGGTGAAGCCGAAGCCATTCTCATTCGGGGAAAAGCCGTGCAAGATAGCCCCGGTTTGGTGCAGCTGCAGATTGTGGAAAAGTGGAATGGCATTTCGCCACTTGTGGTCGGGGGTGGTAATGGTGCGAATATTCTCCTTCCGATCGACGGCCTTAAGGCAAAATGAAAGATGTCGGTGGTGACGAAAGACATATACACTATCAACGGTGAGATGATAGAAATCCAAAGACCGTTGACCTAAAAACGCGAAGGAATCATGAATCTAAGCCGCTCTGAATTTTTGGTGATGGCATTCGTGGTTCTCATTGGGTTAAACACACCCCGTGGTTTAGCATCCGCGGCCGATAATAAGCAAGAAGACCCCGTAGCTAACCCTCAAACGCCAAATACAGCGACCATTGATGAAAAACCATCCCAACGGGTTATGAACTACAAACCCATTTATTTTGCTTATGGTAATCCATCGACAAAAATTCAATTTAGTTTTCGCAGCGAATTGAGCGATTTTATTCCCCTTAATTTTGCCTATACCCAAGTCATTTTTTGGGAGTTGAGGGAAAAATCGAAGCCATTTTTGGATGCCACATACAATCCCGAAATTTTCTATCGACTTCAACCACCCGGTGTAAAATGGACTGCGCTGGACTTTGGGCTTTGGGAGCACACTTCCAATGGTAAAGATGCGCAACAGTCGCGATCCTATAACCAGAGTTATCTGCGGGCTGTTTATGCGGCAGAGGAAAATAGATGGGCCACAGTTTTGGCCCTGAAGTTCAAGTATGTCTACAACATCGAAAATGCCAATAGTGATATCTCAAAGTATAACGGTCCTATTGAATTAGATGTTCGTTTTGTACGGGTCGACGCATCTGGGCAGGTCGCGAGCAGATACCATGGAGATGGTTAAGATCTTCCTGCATCTAAATAGGGCACGTTCGGTATTAATCTAAAAAACGTCGAAAAAGTCGATATTTTCTCTTCTATAATCTTGATTATTCTGACCGGTATTTTACTCTTTCCCCATGAAATTTGCAGAAAAACATCACTGGAGAACAACTTGTCATG
>JAKQGS010000240.1 GCA_029556045.1 Pseudomonadota bacterium
GGCTGAGTTGCGTTATGAGCAGCGCCGTTATTCCGGTTGGACTCTGAAATTGGAAAACATCCGGGACCGGGTCTGGATCGATCAGCGGCGCAACCGGGAACTTCTGGACGAGCGTACGTTCGGGTCTGGCGGAAGTTGTGACGGGCTGGCTCCCGGTGATGCCGCCTATGATGCCAATTCCTGTGCCGATAAAAAAGAACGTTATCGCGTGCCCTCCAATACCTGGCGGCATGCTCAGGAATGGCAGGGGCAGACCTTCCTGGCGCCGCGATTGTCATTTGTCAGTCATGGCAAGGTTCGCTCTGATCATCGGTATATGGAGGACCTGAATTTACCGGACTCATTTGAGGAAGCTTTTGGTATGTCGGCGGCTGCCAATGCTTTTTCCACCGCCAAGGGGCAATTTCACCTGGATGGCAAGGATTACTATTTAGGGTTGGGTGCCAACTTTGGCGATCACTCCCTGATGAACCAGCGGTTCAAGGGCTACCAGATGCCGACCCAGGCGACGATCATGAGTCGTACCTATGACATTTTGCCGGATGCCTCTCCCATGCCGCTTTATGCCAACCTTACGGTGGAGCAAAAGACCATCCGGGACTACACCACGTCCGAACCGGGGCTAACCGCTCCTATGGGAGAACTGGGGAGCGGTCGCTGGCAGCGGGCGGTGGTGGATGCGGTTTCCCCGATTTCCACCCAAGGGGCGGTGACGGTGGACTATTTTGCCCAAGGAGAGGTGCGTGAAATTCAAGCCAATGGTCTGCCGGATCAAAGCAGCCAGATCGCCAGCTGGCGCACCGGATTTGCGTTTCGCCTTCCTCTGGATGGCATCGGATTATTGCCGGATATTTGGCAGCCGGACGATTGGGCCGATGATGGAGCCGGTAAGCGTTATCTTCACCATCTGATGAACTGGAATCTGATATTTTCCACCCGCCCCAGTGTACGCCGCCGCGGCGACTATGGGGAGCTGCCGTCGTCGGTGTACTTTGGCAGCGATCGTAAGGTCTACCAGTCTGATAATGATGATGCGGTGCGTCTGGAAAACAGCATGGTGCCTCACCGGATGGTGACCCTGGCTACCAATCACCGTTGGCGGGTATACCGCAAGGGTTGGTCACTGGCCCAGGATCCGGCGGCCACCGGGGAAGAACCGCAGGCTCCTCTGAGTTACCGGGAACGATCCCGTCAGGAGCTACTCAAAGCTCTCGAACAACCGCCAATCCCCTCCGATGAATTTATGGTGCAGACGCTGGGAACCGGTGTTTGGCAGGGGCAGAATTTTCAGGTGCGCCAGTACGATGAGCAGGAGCCCGTGCAGTGGAGCGCCGATATTTCCTACGATGCGATTCAGGAGCGCAACCGGCAAAAGACCATCGACAACAACCGGTTGTTGGAACAGGGACAAACCCCTGCCGATGGGCAACAGGCCATCGTGCGTTATCCCGACCTCCCCAAGTCGTGGATCGGCCCCAATTCCAGCCTGGCGGTGAATTATGCCAGCTTTACATTAGGGAATACGGTCCGCTACAACATGTATCTGCGGACCTACGAGTCGATGGGATTTAGCCTGGGCCTGCCGCAATATGCGGCAACCCGCCTGGGGGGCGGCTATACGGTGGACAAAGATCCCCAACAAAATCCGGACAATCCGGATCAGTTTGACTACCTGCTGACGCGGGTGCGCACCCTGTCCCTGACCACCACCCTGATCCCCTGGGTCACCACCCGCGCCAGTTGGGCAAAAAAATCCGTGGCCAACGGCTCCAAAGATAGTTATGAAACACGGCTCGGCTGGGAGTACCTCTCGTCATCAGGCTGTTGGGGATTAAGATTCCTGCGGTCCAAGGATTTTGCCATGGACGAACGGGATGCAACCTATATATTGCAGCTGTCCGTAATTTTTATGGGACAACAACGTGGTCAGGATGTGGGAGCTCCCTTTGTGCGGGAGTTCCGCAACGAAGATGCCGGTTAGACCGGTTGGTTCAGAGGAGAGGAAACAATGGAAATGAAACGCACCATGCCGTTTGACGACCCGGTCAAATTGGAAGGCTTTAACAATCTGACCAAAGCCCTCAGTTTCAATCTTTATGATTTTTGCGTGGCTCGGAATGCGCGGGAGCGTGAAGCCTATGTGAATTATATTCACGATCGTTTTTCCGCCGCCAAAGTCACCGGCGTATTGAAGGGTATTTGCGAGATCATTGAAGCCAATATTCTGGCGGTTTCCGATCAGGACTATGATCCCTGGGGCGCCAGCTCCATGGTGCTGATGAGCGATATCAAAGGCGGCGGAGGCCAGTTTGCCCACAAGGCGATGCATTTGGACAAAAGCCACATTTGCGCTCACACCTATCCGGACTTTCGCAATGACGGCACCGTCTGTTCGTTTCGGATCGATATCGATATCGCCACCTGTGGCGAAATTTCCCCGTTGAGGGCTTTAAACTATATGTTCTCCGCGTTTGAATCCGACGTGGTGGTGATCGACTACGTGGTGCGGGGTTATACACGGGATGCCAGTGGACGCCGGGTTTACCTGGACCACGAAGTCCGCAGCATCCAGGACTATATCAATCCTGAGATTCTCAAGGACTATTACTGCGTGGATCTGGCTCTGCAATCCGACAATATCTGGCAGACCAAAATGCTGCGCACCAACTGTCGGGAAGATACCTACTTCCTCGAGAAGGTCGATCTGGCGTCGCCGGAGATCCGCTCTTATCTGGACTTGGTCAAGAAGGAAATGCGGGGTGTGCTTTACATGTGGCCAGATTAATTTGGGAAGCATGATCGATGGATAGTGTCGGTGATATTTTTATTTGAGTTCCTATTTTCCTACGACTACTTCAGGGTTCGCTCAGGCGAATGTGCTCGACGATCTATCGTTAGCTTACCGATTTGGCTCATAATATTTGCAGGTAAAATTGACAAGATACCGACTAATTAGTGACTTAAATTCTCAAGAGACCGCATAAATTTACAAAAACATTTGAATTATTCTATGGTGCTTTAACCTATGGAATCGCTTACTTATTGTGGTAGTATGTCGGCTTATTTGAGTACCTAGGGGAGATTTGCATGCAGGCCAT
Source organism: Pseudomonadota bacterium (assembly GCA_029556045.1). Next base: position 3,099 of record JAKQGS010000240.1, read on the forward strand.
GAAGAAAGTGTTGATCGCAGTGGGGGTGTTGATTGGGACCCTTCTCGCGCTGGCGGTGCTTATTCCGCTTTTCATAAACATTGACCAGTATCGGCCGCAAATTCTACAGGTAGCGAATGATCGGCTTAACGGAAAATTGGGGATGGAAAAACTCTCCCTCTCTCTGTGGGGGCAGGTCAAAATCACCATCGACAAATTAGATCTGCAGGATGCTGCTGGTAAGCCGGTTATCAATGTGGGGCAGGCTTATGTCCACATTCCATTTTCGTCGGTTCTGAGTGGGGATCCGCACGTCACCCTGCGTTTGGATAAGCCTGATATCCACGTCAGCAAGGATGCCAAGGGTCAAATGAATCTCATGACCCTGATGAAGCCAACCCCTGCCGGAGGTGGCGGGGCTCCCGCAGAAAAAACACCGGCACCAGCGGATGGTGGGGGAAGCTTTCAGGACTCCAAAATATTTTCTCTGGTGTTTAATGCCCATGCGGATGTTGCCATTGAACATGGTCAGTTGATTTACCTGGACGAAACTTTGGGACTGGACCAGAGCCTCAAGGATTTTAATATCCTGCTGCAGGACATTTCCATGTCTCGCACCATGAAACTGGCGATTTGGTCGGAGGTCGGCACGCAGTTTGGTGAGTCCATCAAAGTTCAGGGACCTTTGCGTATTGAGGGGCAGGTGACCCCGAAGTTCACAGGGGTAGCATTTCGAAATGTTTCCCTTGACCTCACGACCGTATTAGATCCCCTGGATATAAAAGTTGGAACGGTTTTGCACAAAGCGCCCCAGGTTCCCGCCAATCTCAAAGTGGTCGGGGAGCTGTCGTCCGAACAAATCAACCTTTCCCAGTTGGAGGTTCGATTTCATAATGCCGAGATCAAAGGCAAACTCCGTCTCTCAGACCTGACGGCAGTAGCCGATCAGGTCGCCAAGCCCCGGTTGTTTTTGGACCTGGCATCAAATCCCATCAGTATCAAATCCTGGGACACCGTGATTTTGCCCCTTCAGGGGCGTGAATTGCAGGGGGTGATGGATCTGAAAACCCATGCAGAAGGTGCCTTTGAAAATCTGGCTTACGAGGCCCGTTTGGGAATCAAGGATTTTTCAGCGGCAGTGCCCGGTCTGCCGGTCAAACCGGTATTTCAGGCACAGGTGGTGGTGGTAACCGATGAGGTGAAGGATCTTACGGTGGACATGAGTGCGCCGGAAAACCATCTGGCTATCAAGGGTCACCTGAAAAATTTCAAAGCACCTAAAGTTGCCCTGCAGGTGCATTCCAATGGGCTGAATCTGGATAAAATTCTTCCTCCTCCCACAGAACCGACTGGGGAGCAGAGCAAGGCCGGGACAAAAGCGGGGGTACCGGCCACAACAGCCAGCACGGCGCCCAAAGAGCCTGGACCGGATGTGGACGGAATGCTGGAAGGTATCAAAGACAATGAATTCATCAAGTCGCTGCAGGTGCAGCTGGGTGTTGATATCAAGAAGTTTCAGGGTTTCAAGGTTAAGGCGGACAATATCCAGATGGATCTGGCAGTGAGGGATCTGGAGGCACACCTACGGAAGTTCGCATTGGTGGTGTTTAAGGGTCAGGTGGGACTCGATGCCAAGATCGATCTTAAGCCAAAACGTCCCACTTACGACATGAACCTGAGTCTGAATAACCTGGACATGCAAGATGCCGTGACATCCCAATTTGAATCATTCCGCAATACGATCCTCGGCCATCTCACATTAAAAGCCTCTGGCCGGGGAGAAAGCCTGAATCCCGATCTGATTTTGACGAATTTGGACCTCAAAGGAAATTTAAGTATTCGGGATGCCACATTCGCCACGATCGATGTGGGCAAGATGGCCCGTGATGGTGTGGTGAATTCAGCCAAAGATATTGAGAAAAAATTGTCTACGGTCGGTATCAAGGTTCCACCGCTAAAGGAATTGCCCGGTAAGGCCGTGAAATACAAAACCATCAGCTCCGACTTTGCACTGCTGGCGGGTCGATTTACAGCTCCGAACTTCCGTGCGGAGTCTTACCCGCAAGCGGGCCTGGATCTGCAGGGGTCCACCGAGCTGGGACTCGTCGACGACAGCTTAAGCGCCGAATGGTTCATGGTGGACAGTCACAACTGGCTGGGACTCAATGAATACAACGTCAAGGAGCAGGGTGTTGGAATCAAAAAAATCTTTTCGGAAAAAGGGCAACCGGTCCGTCTTCCGGTCAAGGTCGGATGCAAGCTGAGTGAGCCATGTTTTGATTATGCGGCGATTCCGGAGCATCTTGGCAGGGTGGCGATGGCCAATGTCGAGCAGCAATTCTTAAAGGGGGCCCGCACCAAAGCGCAGCAGGAGGTGCAAAAAAAGCTAGATGAGGCCCGTGCGCAAATGGAAGCCAAAAAGAAAGAGGTGGAGGCCACCCTGAAAAAACACGAAGACGAGCAAAAACGCATCGCCAAGCAAAGGCTGGAAGAGGAAAAAAAGAAAGCTGGCAAGGAAATTGGCGACAAACTGAAAAAAGATCTGAAAGGCAAGCTGCCTTTTTGAAGATCTTCGATTATGATGCAAGGATACGTTTCGAAAAGTCGATACAATGATTTACGACCTTCCTCGCAAAACGGATGAGGGTAGGGCAGGGGGCAAGGACGCATGAAATCCTTAGTGAGTGCTTTGTTATTGTGGTTTGGACTCACATCAGGGGCTTGGGCCACGAACGTTGCGGGTAAGTTCTCCACTGAAAACGATATGGGGATCGGTGTGGGGCTTGGTTCAGTGGACGGCATCAGCATGTATTACCGCATGGATCAGTCCGCATTTGCCCAAGGTTTTTTGTCGTTCAGTGATGGAGCGGATTATTACATATCCGGCGATTACTGTTTTCAATACCCTGGTACTTTCATTGATGCCCCGTATCTTGTGCCCTACTACTGCCTCGGGGGATTTATCATGGAGGTGGATTGGGGTTACTACCATGGGCGCTGGTGGTCGCGGCGCGGTGACTGGGATGATCATACCACCTTTATAGGAGCTCATGTTCCGCTGGGATTGCAGGTGTTTATTCCCCAGACGCCACTTCAGGTCTATGGAGAGCTGGCACCATCCCTGTTTATTACCCCAGGGACATACGTGTCGATGTTTATACAATTAGGTATTCGTTTCTTATTTTAAAAGTCATCTCATAAATACGCTGGCGTTGTTGCTTGGTCGGCTGCGGTCCTCATTGAGGCGAGTCTCAACTGCGGTCCTCGCCTCCCGCGCGACTAGCCATCCTAATCATGATATGACTTTTAATTTTCATCGGTTCCCCATTAAATCTAACGATAGAGGGCATCCGTGCGGTTGACACCGGTTCCTACCATTGTCACGGGACAACCAACCGCCTTTTCAACAGCCCGCACGTAATTTTGGGCCGCCTCCGGCAGGTCGCTGATTTTACCGCTGCGGGGAATATCCTCCTGCCAGCCGGGATAAGATTCATAAATGGGTTGGCATTGGGACAGAATTTCGTGGTCCCAGGGGAACTCTGTTAATTTACCAAGCTTGGGATGCTGGTAAGCGACGGCGATTTTAATTTCCGGTAGTCCGGTGAGGATATCCATTTTATTCAGGATGATTCCATCAAAACCATTCACCTCCTTGCAGTAACGCATGGCTACAGCATCAAACCAGCCGCAACGGCGAGGACGTCCGGTGGTGGCCCCAAACTCCTGCCCTTTGGAGGCCATATGCTGCCCGGCGGCGTCTTTTAACTCAGTCGGGAAGGGACCTTCGCCAACACGGGTGGTGTAGGCTTTACCGACCCCCAGAATCTGTTTAACCAGCCGGGGGGAAAAGCCGATGCTGGAAAATGCCCCTCCCGCAGAGGTGGAGCTGGAGGTCACATAGGGATAGGTGCCATGGTTGATGTCCAGCAGTGCTCCCTGAGCACCTTCCAGCAGTAGTTGATCGCCACGGTTGATGGCCTGACGGATCTGAGATTCCGCATCACACACAAAGGGGGCCAACATTTCGGCGGCGTTATGAAAAGCCTCCCAGGAGGCGGTGTCGGCTTTGAGCACATCCGCAAATTCGACAGAGTTCTGCGTCATGTCTTGAATCCACTGCAGACGGCGTGAGGTCTGGATATAGTCCCCCAGGCGCAGTCCCGATCGGGAGGCTTTTTCAGCGTAGGTTGGGCCGATGCCCCGTTTGGTGGTGCCAATGGGATTGTGGCTTTCCCTCTCTTTTTTGCCGTCGAGATAAATATGCCATGGTGAGATGACGTGGGCCCGGGCGGACAGCCACAGGCGATCGGGAGCCACCGTGGCAATTTTGGAAACTTTTTTGATTTCTTCCACGAGTTGGGCGGGATTTACCACCACGCCGGCCCCCAGGGCACATGTTTGATGGGGCTGGAAAATTCCGCTGGGAATCTGGTGCAGGACGATTTTTTCACCATTGACGTAGAGGGTGTGCCCAGCGTTATTGCCACCCTGGTAGCGGGCCACGACTTTGGTGTCTTTGCCCAGGATATCGATCCACTTGCCTTTGCCCTCGTCGCCCCATTGTGCTCCCACCAAGATCGTCACATTACTCATGGTCTCGAAGTCCCCCTTGAAATGGCCTTAGGTCCCTGTTTCTAACGCAGTTTTGGGGGGTATGTCTAGACGCTAATTCGGGAGGTGAATGCGGGAATTCTGGATATGAGCCTTTAAAATCCCCCGGGTGGTGACGGCGTCCTGGTCCAGGGCCTCCACCTTGGTGCCCATCGCTTCGAAGGATTCAGATTTTTTCAGGGACATCGTCAGGGCCTCCAGCATAAATTTAATATCGTCCCTGATGCTTTCCAAAATGATTCCCTGCCGATGGACTTCCTCTTCCAGCCTCTCCATCCGCGCTTCCAGCTTGTCCATCCGCGCTTCCAGCTTGTCCATCCGCGCTTCCAGCTTGTCCATCCGCGCTTCTAGATTGTCCATCCGCGCTTCTAGATTGTCCATCCGCGCTTCTAGATTGTCCATCCGCGCTTCTAGATTGTCCATCCGAGCTTCCAGCCTGTCCATCCGCGCTTCCAGGCTGTCCATCCGTGATCCGAGGTTTCGAATCGTGGGATTTTGATCGATGCATTCATTGATAAACTTTTTTAAATGAACCTGAATCATAGGGGCTCCCTCCTTCCAAAGATGCACCATGGTAGCAAACGAGCCTGGGACCTTAAACTCCAGAATCTGGAGTTTTGTCAGATGTCTTGGACTGACATGGTTAAAAATTCATCATATGCCTGTGAAGGGGATTCCCCCCCGCAATTGCTGGAACTCCCTTGAATCACATGCTATATCTTCGCCTTGTTCCGAAAATTCGGCCCCGGACACAAAGGAAAACAGCATGGCGATGCAGGATACCCCCCTATTTGCAGTGACCGCTCTGGATGGGCGTTATCGGGATAAAGTTCAAGAATTATCGGAATATGTTAGCGAAGCCGGACTGATTCGTTTCCGGATACGGGTGGAAGCTGCCTGGCTTTTGCATTTGGCTGATCACGCGGCGTTTAGCGGGGACTTGAACCTGACCCCTGCAGTGCGGCAAAAACTGACCGAATTAGCTCAGGATCCCCCCCAGGCTGCTTTGGCCGTGGTCAAAGAGACCGAAAAAACCACCAATCATGACGTCAAAGCGGTGGAGTATTACCTCCGGCAGGAGCTGAAAGCGGTGGGCGCCGCGGATTCTGTCATGGCGTTTATCCACTTTGCCTGCACGTCTGAAGATATCAATAACCTTTCCTATGGGTTGATGCTGGAACAGGTGCGGCAGCACAACATCCTGCCCCAATGGGATGCGGTTTTATCGGATTTACGGGATAAAACACTTCAATACGCGGATACCGCCATGCTGTCCCGTACCCACGGACAGACAGCATCCCCCACCACATTGGGCAAAGAGCTGGCGGTTTTTGGGCATCGTCTTGCCCGCCAAAGATCACAGCTGGCGGCGATTCGTCTCGAAGGCAAAATGAGCGGTGCGGTCGGGAATTACAATGCGCATCTGTCCGCTTATCCCGAAGTGGACTGGATTGAGCTGGGCCGGTCATTCATAGAAGATCGCTTGGGCTTGAAATGGAATCCCTTTACCACGCAAATCGAAAATCACGACACCATGATTGAGTATGTGGATGCCATGCGCCGCTTTAACGTGATCCTGATCGGCTTTTGCCGGGATATGTGGGGTTATATTTCATTGGGGTACTTCCGGCAGCAGATCAAAGCCAACGAAGTGGGGTCATCCACCATGCCCCATAAAGTGAATCCTATCGACTTCGAAAATGGGGAGGGGAATTTGGGTGTCGCCATCGCATTGGCGCAGCATTTCGGCGAAAAACTCCCGATTTCCCGTTGGCAGCGGGATCTCAGCGATTCCACGGTGCAGCGGGTATTGGGAACCTTTCTGGGGCACAGCGTGCTAGCCTACAAATCCATACTCAAAGGTTTGAGCCGCGTTAAAGCCGATCCCGTAACCATTAACCGGGATCTGGATCAGACCTGGGAAGTTCTCGCTGAGCCGGTACAAACCGTGATGCGACGTTACGGCGTGGTGGATGCCTACGAAAGGCTAAAAGCCGCCACTCGCGGGCACGAGGTCACCAAAGAAATGCTGGATCGGGTGGTGGATTCCTGCGACGAACTGCCCGATAAAGAAAAACGCCGCATTAAGAATTGGACACCCCATTTTTATACGGGCCTGGCGGCGGAATTAGCGCGGCGCACCTCTCTGTGGGGGACATAACATGCGGATCGATCAACTGGCGGAGGCCGTCGGAGCGCGCCTTTATTGGCCGGATGAGAAGGCTGTCAATCCTTCTCTCGAAATATCACGCATGGCACCCATCACCAGCGCAAAAACTGGGGACATCACCTTTGTGACCACGGCGGAGTATGCCAAAAAACTTTCTTCTACACAGGCCTCCGCTGTCATTCTGGCGGCGGAAAATCCCCAGTGCCCCTTACCGCAGTTAATTCACAAATCGCCCCATGTGGCATTTGCCAAGGTGGCGCAAATATTTGAATCGCGACGGCCTCCGGTCCAAGGTGTGCATCCACAAGCGGTCGTTCATCCGGCGGCACGCATAGGACAAAATGTTTCGATTGGCCCGTTTTGTCATGTGGCGGCGGATGTTGTTATCGGAGACCGGGTGGTTTTGCACGCCGGAGCGGTGGTGGGCCCCGGTGTTACCATCGGTGATGATACTGAGATTCGTGCCAATACCGTGATCGAATATGACTGCAAAATAGGCGCCCGAGTGTTGATCCATGCCGGTTCGGTGATAGGTGCCGATGGTTTTGGTTTTGCGGTGGATGAAGGCAGGATTATCAAAATTCCACAGGTCGGTATCGTGCGCATTGAAGACGATGTGGAGGTGGGAGCCTGCTGCACCATCGATCGTGCCGCCATGGGGGAAACGCTGATCAGTGCTGGGACTAAACTTGACAGCAAAGTTCATATTGGACATGGCGCCTTGATCGGGCGCAACTGCATGTTCTCGGCCCATACGGCCGTGGCTGGCTCCGCCACCGTCGGGGACTGGGTTTTGGCGGGAGGGCATTCCGGCATCGCAGGACATCTGACGGTTGGCAATGGTGTAAAAATAGGGGCCATGACCGGGGTGATCAAGGATGCGGATGCAGGGGAGACCTATCTCGGTTTTCCCGCGATTCCCGGCAGTGAGTGGCGCCGGCAGCAGGTATACCTGCGTAAACTTCCCGAATTGGAGAAGAGGCTTAAAGAATTGGAAAGGCGCTTGATGACATCCCCAGAGGCCTGATGACGCAAGCCTCCCGCGGGGATCTTTCCTATTCAGCAATTCCCTTGAGTAAAGTCCCTTGAAAATGAGTGCAGGGCATCACCAGTGTTTTTGGCATCAGGATAGTGCCGGGTGATAAGACAGCATTGCAGCCGGTCTGCGCTTCATCCCCCAGGATGGCCCCTAATTTACGCAATCCGGTGCTGCGCAATTCTCCGCTACGGGGGCATTTGAGTTTCACTTCATTGCCCTTGAGTTTTAAATTGGCTAATTTGGTGCCGGCTCCCAGATTGACCAAGCGTCCCAGGATCGAATCACCGACATAAGCGAAATGACCCGCTTTAGCCCCGTCGAGAAAGACCGAACCTTTGGCTTCGGTGGTATGCCCCACCACAGCCTCTGGTCCGACGTAGACATTGCCCCGAATAAATGCCGCATGACGGACCT
>JAKQGS010000263.1 GCA_029556045.1 Pseudomonadota bacterium
TATCCCTGGCTGGCGGAAGATCAGGTGGATATGGATGATCTGGCACCCAAAATTGCCGCCATGCAGAAGTTGGGGGTTCCCTATGAGGCATCCATGGCTGCTGATCCCAAAACGCCGTATCTGAATCAGGCCCGTGAGATCACGGCTCGCCTGGAAAAAGACGGTGTCAAGGTGTCGGAAATCAGCGAGATGGTGGCCATGATCGCCTATCTGCAACGGCTGGGTAAAGACCTGACGCAAAGCCAAAAAGCCGCCACGGCAGACGCCACACAGGGAGGTACACCATGAAATTCCTGATCAGTGAAGTCTTGACCACCATGCCGGATGCCGCACTGTGGCAAAGCGGCGCCCTCATCCTCTTCACCACCATTCTGGTGGGGGTCGCGATCTGGGTTGTCCGTCCCGGTAGCCGTCAGATTTACCAGAAAATCAGTCAATCACCCCTTGTGGACCTGGAAAGGATTGAACAATGAGTCAGGATAAAAAGCGTGACGTGGTCCGTCCCTATGTGGTGGACGGTATTCAGGAGTATGACAATCCCATGCCCGGTTGGTGGGTCACCCTGTTTTGGGTCACTATTATTTTTGCGATTGGCTACCTCATATATTTTCATGCCATGCCCGGCAATACCCTGGAGCATGAATTTGCCGCCGATGTGCAGTCAGCCCAGAAGGCTGCGTCGCAGCCCCCCGCGGGGCAGTCGGGGACACAAGCTGCAGGCGCCAGTCTCAGCGAGCAGATCAAGGATCCTGCAACGATTGCCGAGGGGAAAAAGGTCTACGATACCAACTGTGTGCCCTGTCATGGTCCCTTGGGTGAAGGGGTTGTGGGACCAAACCTGACGGATAACCATTGGATCCATGGCGGCAGCCCTGAGAATATCCAGTCGGTCATCGCCAACGGGGTGGTGGAGAAGGGCATGCTGGCTTGGAAGCCGATGCTGGGGGACGCCAAAGTGATGCAGGTCACCGCCTATGTGGTGAGTCTGATCGGCACCAATCCTCCCAATGGTAAAGCGCCTGAGGGTGCGCTCCACGAAGGAAATTAAGATATGACGGAGACGCCAGAGGCGGGGGGCATACCCCCGCATGATTCCGAACAGGATCCCGATCGTTTGCGGGCCCCCACCATTTCCGCAGAGGGCAAACGGCGGTGGATCTATCCGGATCGTCGTCCGGGTCCCATCGCCCGGTTTCGCCACAAGCTGGCGGTGGTTCTTATGGCGATCTACCTGGTGGCTCCGTTTCTGCAGTGGCAGGGCCGTCCCCTGGTGCGTTTTGACATCGTCCACAACAATATTCATCTGTTTGGGGCGATGTTCCGGTTTTCCGATGCCGGCTATTTTGTGTTTGTTTTTCTCATCCTGGCGATAGCCCTGTTTTTTGTAACCTCTCTTTGGGGCCGGGTCTGGTGCGGTTATGCCTGCCCGCAAACGGTGTTTGTGGAGTGGATCATTCGGCCGATAGAAGAATTGATCGAAGGAAAGGCCTTGCATCGGCAACGGATGGATCAGGAGCCGCTCACTGCGGCGAGGCTGACGCGTAAGCTGATCAAACACGGGATTTTTCTAGGGGTGGCTGCTGTCATTGCCAATGTGCTCCTTTCTTATTTTGTGGCCCCTGCGGATCTATGGGGATGGATGCGTTCATCGCCGGCGGAACATCCGCTGGCGTTTCTGTTGATGGCCACTGTACTGACGCTGGTGTATGTGGATTTGGCGTGGTTTCGCGAACAGTTTTGTTCATTCATCTGTCCCTACGCACGATTTCAGTCGGTGATGATGGACAATAGCACGCCGACGATCACCTATGATGTTCGGCGGGGGGAGCCCCGTGGCAAGCGGGGAACCACGGGCCATTGTATCGATTGTGGGCTCTGCCAAAGGGT
>JAKQGS010000271.1 GCA_029556045.1 Pseudomonadota bacterium
TCTCCTCGTCAGCGTTAGGTCAGGCGGCGATGAAAGGGAATCGGTGAACCGAGGGATATGCCGGTGGCAGAGGTGTGACTGCGATAAGCCAGGACTTCCACTCCTGCTGCAATCGCCTCCTCAAGGCCCGATGCATAAGCATGGTCGATATGGGCGGCTGCCGTGACATAATCACCATCGGGGCGATTGACAAAGAAAAACAAGACCGCCCGGTGTCCGGCCCGAACCATGGCTGTCAGTTCCTGGAGATGTTTGAGACCCCGTTCCGTCACGGCGTCGGGGAACTGTACGGCATCACCATGGCGCAGGGTGACATTCTTGATCTCCACATAACAATCCGGCCGGGAATGATCGGAGGTCTGTAGCAGCAGATCTATTTTGGATTTGTTGCCATAGGCAACCTCACGTCGGACCGTGTCATATCCTGTTAATTCGGGAATAGCACCCGCGCGGACGGCCTCTTCCACCACACGGTTCGGACGACTGGTGTTGATGCCAATAAAGCCACCGGTGGGGCAGGAGGTGAGTTCCCAGGCCCATGCCAATTTTTTTCCCGGGGCCGGGGCGTGCAATAGCCACACGGTATCACCCGGGGCACCGCAGGTTTTCATACTGCCGGTGTTGGCGCAATGGGCGGTCACCACGGAACCGTCCGGTAGTGACACATCCGCAAGGAAGCGTTTGTAACGTTTGATCAGGGTGCCGGCCACCAGGGGCTCAGAAAAGTTCATGATCAACCTCCGTTGGGGGAAGTGGCCGGACGAAAATCCCGAGCCGTATAGTCGGCAAGTTCCCGCAGCAGATGCTCGGCGGAAACATAGCCGGTGATTTTATGAAGGCGGGTCAGGTCCCCATCGGGAGGCAGCAGCACCAGAGTGGGCAACCCCTGCAGGCCGTATTTTTCCGCCAGCTTTTCATTGGCATCGTTCAGATCCGTTAAATCCAGTTTAATCAGAACCCATTCGTCCAGGAGTTTTTGCCGGATCGTCGCATCTTGAAACGTGGTGGCATCCATCTTTTTGCAGGCTTCGCACCATTCCGCCCACCCATCGATTAGGATCGGTTTCTGTGCGGTTTGCGCGGTCGCCAGTCCTTCCGTCTCCGTCTTGTGCCAGTGCAGCACGATGGCGGATTGACGGTCTCCACCGGTCAACCATTGGGTGCCGGCAAATAGGCCAATCCCCAGGAGCAGGGTGGGAATAATGTGGAGGGTTTTTTTAAAATCCCAGCCCGGGCGAAACAACACAGCGAGGGTTGCCGCCACCCCGACACCCAAGGTCAGCAGTGCAGTCGTGCGCCACTGTCCATGCATGCCCTGCAGCCATTGATGGGCCGGAATACGCAGGTAATACAATGCCAGCCCAAACATGGCGGACGCAAAAACCAGTTTTACCGCCAGCTGCCAGTAATGGGACAGTCGGATCCGGGTGACTCGTGCGGCGGATAATCCCAGAAAGATATAGGGGAAGCCAAATCCCACGGCATATACAAAAAATAGTAGAAATGCCTTGGAAAGGGGCATCTGGGTGGTCACCGCCAGCAGCGACCCTAAAATGGGCCCGGTGCAGGGGGCTGCAACCAGGCCAGCTCCCGCGCCCATCAGAAAGGTTTGCCCCGGGCCGTTGCCCCCCGAACCAATGCGCGAACCAACCCTCTGGAGGACTGAGAGATCCCCAAAACCGAGCATACTCAGACCAAACAGGACAAAGAGGGTGGCAAAAATCACGTTAAAGGTGGTGCTAGCCAACAGGCTGCCAAACAGTCCGCCGGTAGCGGCCGCTACCAAACCCAAAAGGGAATAGGTGACGATGATGCCGGCAGCATAGAGCGAGGAATTCAGAAAGGGGGAAGCCCCCTGTCGACCCAATAAGCGCAGCGTGATGGGAATCATGGGGAAAACACAGGGGGTCAGGTTGGTGGCCAATCCCCCCAAAAAGAGCACCACCAGCAACCATCCCCACGACAGTTCGTTTTGTTTGATTTTTTCCGCGTAGGTTTGTTCGATGTCGCCCTTGGCTCTCCCGCTAACCTGAGTTGCCCCGTCCTGCGGAGTAGCTCCGTCATCCTGAGGCGCAGGCCGAAGGATCTCGCTCTCCGATGAGGCTTCGCCCTTGCTCAAAGCCAGATCCAATTGCTCCGTATAGGGGAAGAGGCAGATCCTTTCCGTACAGCCCAAGTAGGTGATGGACAGAGGAAACTGGGATTTCCCCCAAGGCTCCAGTCCGGTGGCGGTCACCACAAAATCCCCACCTGCGTACACCGCCACCTCATGCCCCTCAATCGGGTCGATGATCGATTTGGTGGGAGGGGTTTGCGCAGCAGTGACCTGATAACCGGCAGGCCCCGCGAACTTAACCTTGTCCTGATAAAGGGTGAAGTTTTGTTCCGTGCGCAAGCGGAGGTTAATGGTGATGACGCCCTTGGAGTCGATGGTGGCACCGACGGACTCCCAGTGGATGACATCAGTCGGTTTGAGGTCCAATTTTGGGGGGGCTTCCTGCGACAGATCGATCTGGGCCCGGGCATCGGAGGATGGACCGGGGAGGAAAGCACCCAACAATAGGATCGGAAAAATAATGGTTTTCAATAGATACGGCGGAAAACGCAACATCGGCATCGAGCTGAATCCTTTAGCAATTAAGGTGCGGTTTAATTTATCGAAGGGGCCTATTAAGCACAAGCCGTAGAATGTCCCGGTGTGGCCAAGTATTCCTTGACTTGTTGCGGGGGTTTCGCGTAGTTAATGGGTTCGCCTGAATCGACCAGGCCGTGATCCGGTTCGCCGGAGCAAAGCTTTTAACCAGCTTTTTCAATGGATTAAGACATGCAGGAAAAAACGAAATACCAGACCAAATTCAAGCTGAAAAAAGGTGACGAAGTCATCGTAACCGTTGGCAAAGACAAGGGTGAAACCGGCACCATCGAAACGGTAGACCTTAAAAAAGGCCGCGTTTTTGTTGGCGGTGTCAATATCGCTAAACGTCATACCAAACCCGGCGCCGGCTCCGAAGAGGGCGGCATCGTCGACAAGACCATGTCGCTGGCCATCAGCAATGTGGCTCTGCTGGATCCGAAAAAGAAGAAAGCCACAAAAGTGGGCTACAAAATCGATGGTGGCAAAAAAGTCCGCATTGCAAAGCTTTCCGGTACGGTTTTGAGCTAAGACAGCTGATTTAAAGATTGATCAAAAGGAGTGGATGAACATCCGCTCCTTTTTTGTTGTATGCCTGACAATGAAACGCCGTTTTGGATTTGAGGTCGTGGGCTGCCGTTACAGCAAATAACGCCATAAAAAATCCCCGAAGTTTTTCAACTTCAGGGATTTTATTTTAGAAGATGGCGGGATGGACGGGACTTGAACCCGCGGCCTCCGGCGTGACAGGCCGGCGTTATAACCAACTTAACTACCACCCCTCTTTGGGAGAGTTGAATATAATGAGGTAGGGTTTTTGTGTCAACATTTTTCCATCAAAAAATGCTTATCTGATGGAGAGGAAAACGGCCCTTGTCATGGCTTCCCCCAGGTGAGGGCCGACGATTCTCCCAAAATCAAATACAAGTCTGACAGCGTCAACCCAGACGTGGCAGTGGCAATAAAACCAATGGTGGTGTGCCGACGAGCGTTGATGTCCATCGGTCGGGAGATAGAAATTCAGGAGCAGGCCATGGGACTGGGTGGTCATGTTACTGGCGATGGGCTGCGAAAACTCTGCTCCCGGCGGATGTCCGATGCGGCGTAAGTGGGAAAATATTTCCAGACTGAAACTATCGGACTGAATCAGATTAAAGCCAAGCCCTGCCCCCACAGAACCAAAACTGGATTCTTTGGGTTGAACCTCAGTCGTTAGTAGGGTGTCGTCCTCGTATTCTTCCGAACGCGTGCCAGCTGCTGCATCAGCCCAGAGGTGCAGACGTGACCAGCGTTTGCCGATACGAAATCCAATGGATCCCATTGTCATGCGGTACTCTGGAAAATGGCCGAGCTGGTGGGCTTCCGAAGTGATGAGAGGGGACAGTCGTTGTTGTTCCAGCAATAAGTCCAGGTGGTAGCCGTTGGACCATCGGGAACCGATAGCCAAGTGGCTTGTGCCGGTGGCAAAATTGGTGAGACGATCATCCACCCGCGCGATGGTGGGGCCTCCTCCCAGTCCCAAGGCGAATTCCAGTTTTGCGCTATCGCGGCCAAAAGCAATGCTGCTGTGGCAGCTGGTGAGGATTAAACAGATCATGAGAGATAGATATTGTAATCCTGTGTTGACGATTCGCATGGTGCCCTCCCTTGGTCCCTGTGAATGTTTCTGCAACAACCGGGCCTAGAGTAAGCATCTAAAATATTTAATTTATTTTGTGGATATAGAGAGAACATATGTGTCTATCCGGATACAAGTGATTCTTCTTGGTGGGATTGGATCCAGTGGTTTCGATTGTCTGTCATACGCAGATCCTGTGCTATACTGAAACCTCAATGCAGCAATCAACTTGAGGACTCCATGACAGGCACCATCGCTCTGGCTTCACTACCGGTTTTTAAAGGCATTCATGCGGATTTCGCGAAACGCTTGGAAAGCTGTTCTTTGACCATGACCAAAAACAAATCTGATGTGATCTTGGTTGAAGGGGACGAGGTGTTGGGACTTTACATCATTGTGCAGGGTGCCGTGCATGTGCACTCCTACCGCTCGAAAAAGGCGATTTCACGGCTGGCGGTGGGCGATATTTTTGGAGAGATGTCTTTGGTGGAGGGGCAAAAAGCGTCCGCCACCATCCGCGCTGCGGTCGAGGGCACTAGTCTGGTGTTGATCCATGGCGGTAAATTCAAGCAGCTCCTCGCCACCGATCCGGAGGGGGCCGCATTTTTCTATCAACGCATCTCGACGCTTTTGTCTAAACGTTTGCGGGACACCACCCACAGACTGTTTGAATACATCGATTCTCTTGATGATCATCTTATCCGCTGTCGCGACCTGCTTAAGCAGCTGCCCTCCATACCGGGACAAAAAGAACAGCTGACGCATGTACAGACAATGATGGCAGAAGTGTTTGGCCTGGCCGAACGCCTCGGGCAGGCTGGCGGCAGCACGGAAGCTCAACGGGCCGTGGTTCTAGCGGATACCAGGGCGCAGGTTAAGACGCAGCAGGATCATTGGCAGGCGTTGCAACGAAAGCTCGGGGACGCCCTGAGTCAGTGGGAAAAAGTCGCCACTGGGATATCTCTGCAGCTGGAACAGATGCACAGCAAAACACCGGAACTCAAGGGGTTTCAGGAATAGCCCACCCTTTACAGCGTCGACGGAGTCGGACGCCATTGCATTTCAAGTTATTTAAAACCAACTTGAGAGGGATGTAGTGGGCTGCGAGATCGAAGCTATTCAAAGGCAAAAAAGGGCCCCTTGAGGGGCCCAAAATCTTTACGGAATCTATTTTAAAAGCCTGAAATTTTGGTGAGCAGGGGTATAAAATGCTCCACATTGACTTATCAGGGAACCGTAGCACCGGGACACCATGGTAACTCCCTCTCATAGACCCAAACAGAAGAATCCGAAGTCTGGCAGGTGATGGAACGAACAACACGCGGAGCCATGGACTGGCGATGGGTAAATAGTCCATCAGGTCCGATGACAACGGCGTGTCCCCCGGTTGAATTGGCTAATTCCCACGAGATAAACTGGCCGCCCCCCAGCAGCTTGCATAATCCTTCCTGATGGCTGGTACCGGCCAATCCCACATACTGTCCCAAATCATAAAATCGCGGGTCATCGAATACATATTTTTGACCGTCACCCGAACGTCTGCAAAATAAGTCATGATCAGAGCCTGAGCGGGAAGGTGATACGCAGATCAAGGCTTCCATAACTGTGGAAGGTGTTGTCAATGTGCGGAAATTGAGGGCGCCGTCCTCGTTGATGGTTACCACGGAGGTGCCGACCGGCACGCGGCGAGTGATGATGCTGCTGGCAATGGCTGTGCGCTTGGCGGGGCCGGCTGGGATGTCACGGAATTTCGATGCCAAGCGGTCACATACCTTGCCAGGATCTGAAAACTGAAAGCTGATGGGAACGCCATTGAATCGGGGGTTCAGGTAGGGCTTCTGGTTAAGGCCAAGATTGAATTCGGCGGCTTTGCCTGCGAAGTCTGCTTCGCATCGATAGGTTAGCTCTGTCTCTCTTTTTCGTAAAACCACATGACATCCCTCGGTTTGGGGGATCAAATCATTTTCGGGAGACGAGGATGCATTATAAGTGTGGGGTAAAAAGGTCATATCCGACGAGACGACGTCGCTGATGGCAATCCCGTAGAAAGGGACATTGTCGCCAAATTGAGCCTGTTTGTAAGATGCCCCCTTGGCAATCAACAAATCCAGTCCCTGAATGGCAAAGGAAAGGGAATCCTGATAGGTCATGCTTTTATAGAAACTGCCAAATTGTGTTTTCTCGGTTATCCGATCATAGTCTTCCAATGTGCAGTTAACACCTGTCTTGCCAGCGGTAAGAGAGGTAAAGCTCCCGTCGCTATTTAAACGAATATTGGCCACGCAATTTCCCGCTGTGATTTCGTAGGTATCAGCCGCAAGCCAGGTGATCGTTTCCATGTTGTCGTTTGCAACCGGAGAGCGGACGTTATCCATAACCCTGGTCCAAAACTTCTGCCAATCCTGTTCCTGGTAGGTCCGTCGCAACAACAGCCAGGGTTGCGTGCGAAAATAGACCAGATCCTTTCGTGTAACCGCTCGCGAGAATTCGTCACCTTCGGAATTGCATCTTTCAGTGTTGGCGGTATCACTGGCACAGGCATTAGAGGGCTCAAGGTGGATTTCGCCATCGTCCGGATTTTCCAATCGCTTGGAAATCCATTGGTCGAGATTTAAGGGGCCAACCTGTGATGGAACGGAGCCTGAAGCGACGGCTGCCTGCCAGGCCTGTTGATTGGCCTGATCCATCAGTTGAAATAGTTTATTCTCTGATTTTTCTCGCTCCATGAATTGTCGCAACCGCTGCAGTTGAGAAAAGTAGTCACCGCTTGGTTGTACGAATTCTGTTGATTCACTCCGCGCGTTTTGGACTTCAGAGGAGGGGGTGTACGTTCTTGTCTTGCATGCCCCGGCGGAGCAGGTTAATAAGATCGTCAAACAGACTTTGAACATAATCTACTCCGCATAGCTTAAGGGCAATCACTCTCTCCGTGAATCGTGAAGTCGCAAAACGCGTAATTTAGGCTGATTTCCGGAAGTCTTTCAAAAAGGTAATTCCATGATATTATTTGGATGCGGTTAAAACAACCTCAAACGGTACTGATTTGACATTGAAATAATCGGCAATATTGTTGTCCTGGTCCCAGTAGCATCGATCATGGTTGCCGCGGGCATATTCCATGGCTTGGATGACGCGGCTTTGTGTATCCATGGTGCCCACGAAAAATGTCGGTATGGCATCCTTGGGAGGGGCTGTGAGGTCCTCGCGGCAGGAGCCACACCATGAACTGAAGAATTTTAGACGAATCGACGGATGTTTTTCCCGCAATTGGCTGAGATCCTCCAATGTCAGTGCCGGACATTTGGCATAACCAAATTCAGCGAGCAATACCGCGCATAATGATAGCAACCAGGTTTTTGTCACGATGCTTTCTCCCTAAATCGCCTTCATAAAATACAAACTATAACTATCGGCACGGCTGGTATTTTGGTTGCGTCCAAAAGCAGCCGTTTTCTTGTAGCTGGCGCCTAACGTTTGTCTTGGCCCAGCGGGAAGTGAACCGACCAATCCCGTGGAGTGAACGATTTTTTCGGAGTTTGCAATACGGCTGCCTTCAATAGCCAGGGGTTCCCGTATCTCCCGCTCCACGTTCGCCAGTAGCTGTCCCTGTCCGATCCAGTTATAGCCGAACGCCAGAGCTGATTTGTCGCCTCTGCCGGGCTCGAGGCTTCGGTGGGAGCCATCCACGCTTTCAATGGCCCGTCTTTGGGGCGCGATGACGCTTTGCTGTAGGCCAGCTTTCCATGAGGATAGGTCGTACCAAACGTCGATCCCTGCTACATATTCATGGAGTCCGTTGCCGTGAATGTCCAGCTGGTGCTCGCTTTCAAAGTCATCATAGATGGATTTGGCGACGGCATGCTTATAGGTTGCAAAAACTTGCACGCCCGGGAGATAGGGGGTGGCAAAGTTTTGTTGGAAGGCGGTGTAGCGCAGACTGATGCTGGGATCACTCAACCCCGTATTGGTACCCTCGTCACTGTGGCGATTGGTTTCAATCGGCAGAGAGAATGTACCGGAGAAGGATTCGGTAAACGCACGAGCCAAACCAAGAGTCAGGGTTTGTCTGGTTTCTGGAGAGGATTCCGTTCCCACCTTACCGTAGGCATCCACGGTCGCAAAACCGAGATCATGGGTGAGGGTGGAAGCAAAACGCCAGCTTTCTCCCGGATACATCACCTGTGCGTTCACAGCACCACAGCCGCAGGGACATGCCTGAGCGGTAGAAGAGATCCAGATCAAAAAGGTTGCGATCGCAATAAATACATTTTTCATATGAATCTGCCCCTATGGCACTTGAATGGGAACGACAAGAGAATCTTCCTGGTCGTTGACCATGGCGTTGATGTTCAAATCCCATGGTCCTGACATCGTCAGATAGAACATGGCGATGCGATAGGATGATGGTTCACCTTCGATGGGGGTGATGGTCATTTTCTTCAGGCTGCCGCCATGCCCATGGACGGTCATGAAGGGTTCAAACTTGATTAACTCCTGGGATGATGGTGCCCTGCGCTCGGCATCTGCTAGAATCAATTTGATCTGACAATAGCCGACTTTTGGCCCGTCTTCCCACACCACGGCAGCAGTAAAGCGCTGGTTTTGGGACGTTTTTGCGTTTTCCTCCGTAAAAAGAAACTCGCTTTCGGCGTTCTCATCCGAGGGCGTCTCCACCTGTGGTGTCGGCGAATCGTCTGACTTTTTATTCGAACCGCAGGCCCCTATAGAGGATAGGAAGAACAGGGCGATTGCCGCCCTGATCCATACATTAGATGCAGACATTGAATATCTCCTCATCATGCGCGGGGATTTGAATTTTGATCTGCCAATGGCCGGGCATCAGAAAATCGATGTCGTCGATGACATAACATCCGGCTGCATCGGGCGAAGGGGTCACCGTCGTGGGAGCGCTGCCGTGGCCCATACCCGGCATCCAGAGGATGGCGTCTGTCACTTCGACGGCAGGGTTGGCGCAGAACAACGCGGACGAGGTGGAAATGGAAGGCTCAACGTCACCAAAGTCCACGGTCATTGCGCCACCCTCTGCGGTTTCCAGGTGGAGTACTTTTTGAGTCTCGGGACGGTTATGACAGTATGTGCTGCTGTCGTGACCGTGGGCCCAGATGGTGGATGTGAAGAAAAAAGAGGTGAATAGAATACTGGATGAAAGAATGCGCATGATTTAAATCCTTTAAATGTTTGATTTGAATATTTACGTCCTACGGCCCAAGCCTTTGAGCCAGGCATGTCTACTTGAGTACCGCCCGTC
>JAKQGS010000276.1 GCA_029556045.1 Pseudomonadota bacterium
AGGGAATGAAAAAACAGGTAATTCCACATGCTGAGCAGCACCAGAAGACCAGCCACCCCCACCAGCACAAGGGATACTTTCAAGGCCGCGCCATGCGACAAGGCTATTTCGGGGGCCACTTCCTCGGAACTATGAACAACAGGGGCCGGTTGAACCATCATGGCAAGTCCTCTCCAAGCAGCAATCGTCCGCCGCCATTGGCGAACCAGATGAAATTGTGTACATTGATCCTGTTGTCACGATCAAACCCCAGTGAACAGGATCTGCCATGCAACCAAGAAAAATTTCTCCTTTTTATTCTTTTATTTGTACCCTTGCTCTGGGGGGCACTGTCAATCCGAGTATACTCGTATCTTCACCCATGCAGCCCATTTACCTGAAGCCTGGTCAATGCATCATGATGGGGGCCCAGCAGGTTTGCGCCATGATGCCGGATGGCCAGCAGCCCCCCATGCCTCCCCCTCCAGGACCGATGAAGGTCAGCCATTGCCGTTGGGGGGCCTTTGATGAGGCGGACAAAAAAGCCTCGGGGTGGGCTCATCTCCTCCTGACTCTGAAGGAGGACGGCAGCAAGCAGGAAACGGTGGTGCGATACTTCGGACCGGCCGATAAAGAGGGGTGCGAAAAGGCGGCCCGGCAGATGCAGCGTCAACTCAAAAAACCGTGATTATTTGTGACGCAGGTGAAACGGGGGTGGACGTTTACCGCCCCCATGTTTTGCTTGCTCCGCCAGTTCTGCCGCAATAGCCCTCTGCCGGTGATGGTAGTCTTTTTCCCGCATCGCCAGCCAGGCACTGCCGGCGGCTATAAGGGTTGGCAATAAAAAGCCGCCGTAGCCAATTTTCAGGTAGAGCCACCCCCCCACAAACGAGCCCATCACAAACGATGCGATAGTGCCACCCCGAACCATCGAAGCCCGTACATCAGACCGGACTTTCGGGTGATCAAGTCCGTGCCGAAAAATGCGCACAAGCCCAAGGCCAAGGTCCGTGGTGATGCCCGATAGATGGGTGGTGCGGATCGTGGAGCCGGAGGATGTGGTGATGGCGCCATTTTGTAGTCCGCTGGAAAAACAAAGGAGCACCATCAGCAAAAAATCGTGCTGGAGCCGCATCTCCTCCCCAAACGCCCCGAAGAATCCCAATAGACCCCCGATGGTGACAAAGAGAAGACATCCCGATACCAGTCCCATGGTGATGGCATAATGGGGCCCTTCCCCCTCATCGTAGCGGCGATCCACCAGCCACCCCGCGACAGCGACGCCGCACAGAAAGAAAAGCGGGACCGACAGCATCCCCCAAAAATGCAGCACATCCCATTTGGCCAATTCCATGCCCGCCAGGGTCGCAAAGCCGGTGACATGGGAGACAAATCGTCGACACGCCATAAAACCACCGGTATTGATGGTGCCCGCGTTAAAGGCCAATGCAAACCACAGGTAAATGTGGTGTCGGTGATGGTGTGTTAAGGTGCCGCTTTTAAACATTTCTGACTTGACCTGCCACCAAATTAAACAATGAATACCACGCTATCAGAATCTCACCCGGATCAGGTTGCGTCAAGAATCCTGTGTAGAAAGCTTTTGGTGCGTTCCTTGCAGATACACAGTTCAGAATCGACCGTCATCGTGTGACACGATAAAGGGGATCACATCCATGCCTACAATTTCACCGGCTCTTTCTTCCCAAAAATTGCTGCAACAGATCCTTTCCCCCGGCAACGCCTCAAACGTGTATGTGATCCTCTTTACCGCTCCGCACAGCGATGCTTCTTCGGCACCATGGGTGAATCGCCTGGCACAACACGCATTTCCCCCATCCTTCCGCCGCTTACAGCTGCCATGGCATGCTGCGGATCCACTGGTTCTTTATTTTGGTATTCGTCAGGCTCCGGTGATTGCGGCGATACAAGGGG
>JAKQGS010000282.1 GCA_029556045.1 Pseudomonadota bacterium
TACGGGCGCCAACCGTGGTCCCTACGTTATGGTTGCCAATCATCAAAGCGCCATGGACATATTTGCCCTGATGGCCACCGGCTTGCAGTTCCGTTGGTTATCCAAAGACACGGTATTTAAGCTTCCTTTTATCGGACAAGCCATGACATGGGCTGGATACGTCGGTGTCAAACGAGGCGATAAAGAAAGCCAAAAGCGTGCTTTGGATGAGTCAGCCGCACGCCTTACCGGCGGTATCTCTATGATGTTTTTTCCCGAGGGAACCCGCAGTCGTACCGGTGAATTGCAGCCGTTTAAAACCGGCGCCTTCCGGTTGGCGGAGCGGGTCGGTGTACCGATTTTACCGATCGCCATTGAGGGGGCCAGCCGCATGATGCGGAAGAACTCCCTGATTCCATACCGGGCTCGTATTCGGGTCAGGATTTTCCCGCCCATGCAACGCCATGAGGATGAGTCCATGGCAGATTTTATTGAACGAGTCCGAAATCTGATTCGCCACCATATTGAAACGTTGCGAATCAGCGAAGGGCTACCGACCAGCATTGTTCAGACGGAATTGCCTTCAACCTGACACAATCCCAAATGAATGGGGGGAGGTGCTTAAAAAACACCTCCCCCTTATCTCACGTCATCAAGCTTTTATTCTTACCGTTTCATGTTTACCACTTCTTCAATCATGGAATCCGTGGTGGTGATGGACCGAGAGTTGGCCTGGAATCCACGTTGGGTCATGATCATGTTGACAAACTGTCCGGCAAGGTCAACGTTAGATTCTTCGAGGGTCGAAGAATAGACGGAGCCGCGCGTGCCCGTCTGAGCCATACCAATCCGTGGTTCGCCGGATTCGCCGGTAGCAAAAAACTGATTCCGACCGGCTTTTTGCAGACCATCGATATTCTCGAAAGAAGCAAGAGCCACCGCCCCCAACACCCGCTGCACACCGTTGGTATAGAAGCCGTGGATCTTGCCGTCCAGATCAAACTTGAGGGATTTGAGGTTCCCGGCTTCATAGCCGTTCTGGCTGTGAAATACCGTGATGGATTTAGAGGCCGTAGATGTGGTGGCACCAACACCGTTGCCCTCTTCGCTCACAACGTTCTTACCGAAGTCGAACTCAATCATCTGGTTGGGAATGGCCCCTTTACCAAAATTAATATTCACTTCTCCGGTCTCTTCCGATTGCAATACGCCGTTGGAATCAAACTTCAATATTCCGTTAGCCACCTGCTTGATCTTTTCTCCCCCCGAATCCGTGACGTCTTTACCATCTACGGTAGCAAACCACTCCCAGCTGATGCCTTCGCCATCTTCGACTTTGCGGAAGTAGGTGGTAAGATCGTGCTGGGTGCCATGGCTGTCGAAGACGGTTACGGTGTTGGAAAAATTGGAGGTCTTTTCAGGACTATTGGGATCAAAGGGTAACGGCATCACTTCGGCGCGGGAGTCCAGATTCAGGTTCATCAGCACTTTTTTGGTGCCGGCTGGGGGTAGGTTGTTGGTTTGCAGATGCACATCCGACAATTTTGCGGAAAGAAACCCTTGGGAGTCCGCCATATAGCCCTGCAGACGGCCGCCGGTGGGATCCGCCAAGTAGCCATCCTTGTCGAAACTGAAGGTACCGACGCGGGTGAAGAACTTTCCACCAGCTTCCTGGCTTTCACCTTTGGGGTTGTTGACCACAAAAAATCCTGTCCCTTGGATCGCCAGGTCAGTCAAACGATCGGTCACGGCCAGACCACCCTGAGTATGAATGGTGCGCACATCGCTCAAACGTGCACCCCGTCCCAACTGACTCGATCCGGTGCCACTTCCCAGGTCCATCGACAGCAAGTCATCAAATTCGGCTCGGTCGTACTTGAATCCCTTGGCGTTGGCGTTGGCGATGTTGTTGGCCACAACAGACATACTGTCGGCCATGACGGACAACCCGGTCACACCAGTGTAAAGCGCCTGTGAAATTGCCATAGATTACCCCCTGCTGATGATTGAGATGAGTGAGTTTCCTCACAATTACTAATCTACCAGCTTGGGGAGCGGATGCTGAATTGTTGCAAAAATTCATGAATTGGTGGGAAATCTTTGCCTGTCGGGAGGGCTGCTACGCCCTCATCTTAAACTTTTTACCGTCCGGATCGTCCGTGGGCGAACTGTTGGCGACGCGCCCTTTGATGGATTCCGGCTCGCCATGTTCTGCCACGTACTTTTTGTATTCTTCCGGCTGCAAGACCGGCGAAGGAACACCGTCGGGGCGAGGGTTTTCAACCACATCCTTCCACGCCGTGTGCAGATCTCTCAGAATCTTCTCCACAGCGTCCAGTGGTTCAACGGAATTGGTGATATTGGCTTCAATCAATTTATCAATCATAAAAATATAGAGGTTTTCCAGGTCGTGGGCCAACTGGCCACCCACTTTAAAATCAAGGGTGGCCATCAGCTCAGAGAGAATTGCGGTGGCCTTGCTGATATACTGCCCTTTTTCGGCCACTTTCTTTTGCTGCATAGCGGAACGGGCCTGCATCGTGAACTTGATGGCTCCCTCGTACAGCATCAGGAGAATTTTTTCCGGTGACGCGGTGGTGACCTGGGTTTTCTGGTACTTGCTGTACGGGTTATTCATGATTCAATCTCTCCTGTTATCCGCCGCCACCCTCCCCTCCTCCTCCGCCAAACCGCGAGGAAAGGAATTGGCCCTGCTGCTTTAGACCTGAAAGTTGTCCTTCCAGCGACGTGAATCGTCTCCGTATGGACTCTTCCTTCTGCTCCATAACGCGTTCACGGTTTTCGATATCCCGGTCTTGGTTCTGGATGATGCGATCAAGGCCGCGGACTCGACTCTTCAAAACACCATTCTGGGGGTCCTGAATTGTTTTGAGGGCCGTTGCCAGGCGGTCTGCCACACCAGATCCACGCTCGGACTTGACGAATAATGCCGTGACACTGTCATAGTCTTCGGCCAGCGCCTGCTTAACTTTAGTCTCATCGATATTGAGGCGACCGCTTTTGGGGTCTGTGGTGATGCCAACTTCGCTGAGATTACTGAACTTTCCGCCCGTATTTAAGGAACCGGCAAAATTATTTTGCAGCGACCGCATGATCGAACGAAGTGACCCGTCTCCCGAGAGTAGCCCGGCTTTTTTGGTTTCCGGATCGACCTGCACCTGTTTTTGCACGAAATCCGCCAGCTCATTGTACTTCGTCACGAACTCGGCGACTTTTTCCATCGTGGCGTCAATATCATGGGTCACATTGACCTGAATGCGGGTCCCCGGTTCTGAGCGTTTGACGTTGAAAACCACTCCATCAACAAGTTCTTCGAGATTATTGTCCTCATCCGTCACGGGAACGTCTTCAAACAAAACATCGAGATTGCGGCCGATGACCTGCTCTTTAAACTCGAGATAGGTGGTGTCTTCATCAATATGAATTTTTGATTCCTTGCCTGACTTTTCGCTGATCACCATCATACGGTATGGGTCGGGTTCATATTTGGTGTTAATGACCATGGCTTTCAGGCCGGAGTTAGAATCGTTGATTTTATTCACTACGTCCTGCAGCGTGGATCCCGGATCCACGATAATTTCCACCTCTTCGCCGTCTTCTTTTTCGATGGTCATGAAACCAAATCCCACCGCGGTTTTATCCTTGTCGGGAAAACCATAGGCCAGTTCTTTTTCTGTTTTGGCGAGGCCACGGACTTCGAACTCATAGGTACCCGGCAGCGCAAATCCCTGCACCAACCCGTCCACGATATCAGGGTGGGAGGATTCCAACTTCATCTTTACAAAATCCATTTTAGTTTTAAGGCCATTGAGAGAAGAGGCTAGATCATTGACCAGCTTTTGCAGGCCTTCCACTTCCTTCTTTTCTTCGATAATCTTTTCTTTGCGCTTCTTGGCGTTTTCCACCGGAATCTTTTCTGCCTGGATCAACTGATCCACGATTTTCGGGTCAAACAGACCCGAATTGGCTCCTGGCATTCTAATTCCCATAGACGACCCCCGATACCTACGTCATACACAGATCAAGCTTAGCTCGACAAAAAAACCAGCACCGCGCTATGATTAAAAACGAGGAGATCAAGAACGTGACATCCTTTCACCCCATCGATGCAAATCAACTATCCGACCGTAATCGCATGCTCTCCGTCTCGTTGCGCCCGGACGACTTATCATTCCCCATCACCGCCGAATATCCGATTGTTCTGAGTCCTGAACACCCTGAATTCAGTTTTGTTGTAACCAAGGCAGATCAGCTCATAGCCCACGCTAACTGGTGGCCGCGGCAAGTGGTGGATCAAAACCATCAAAATGTGTCTCTTATAGCACTGATCGGCAATGTTGCGACCGACCCGCAAGCCCGTGGACAGGGTCATATGCGCCATCTTTTTGCAGAGCTTGAGCAGCATTCCCGCAATAAGGGTTGTGTGGCGATGCTCCTGTGGAGCGACCTAGATAAATTTTATCAAAAACTGGGATTTACGTCACTTGGGCGGGAACTGCGGATCATGGTGAATCCCCGACAGCTCCCGTTGGATCACTCAGGTCGGCAATTATTGCCCACTCCACCGAGCCACCTAAAGCCACAAGATCTCGCAGATATGCTCACACTCAGCCCTCGAACGCCACTGACCCTGGCCCGATCTCTGGAGGAATTTCGCACACTTTTGCAAATTCCCCATTTACAGATATGGATCGGGCGCGAAAGCCAGGGTATTCAATCCTACGCCCTCATGGGAAAGGGCTACGACATGCAAGGCGTTGTGCATGAGTGGGGTGGCAATCCTCTTGCACTGACCGAATCATTCGCCGCCATGGCACAATATAACCAAATGCGTGAGCTTATGATCCTTGCCCCAGGTGGATTGGACCATTCGTGGTTGGAATTCTTCGGGCCTGGTATTTTGGGGGTGGAAACCCATGCTATGGGGCTGGTGAAGTGGCTGAGCCCCGATACCAGAGTCGCCGAGAACTTGTCAGAGCTCTTTATCTGGGGCCTGGATTCAATCTGACATGATCATTTCAATTTTCTATAGCTTTAGTTGCCCTGCAGCAGGCTCAAGGCCATTTTCGGAATCGAGTTGGCCTGGGCGAGTATTGTTGTGCCAGCCTGAACCAACATCGAGTTTTTCGTTAATTCGGATGTCTCACTGGCGATGTCCACGTCTTTGATCCGGGAGTTGGCGGCCGTGAGGTTTTCGATCGACGTGCCCAGGTTACGAATGGAACTGGAAAGACGGTTTTCAATCGCGCCTAACTCGCCGCGTGTGGCGGACACATGTTCGATGGCACGATCCAGAATGGCAAGTCCCCGTTGAGCGTCCTCTTTTGACGTGACGCCCAGCTCTTCCAGCGACAATTTGTCGGTATTCACATCACTGCGAAAGGCATCAAAAGAAATACGATCCACACCAAACAGGTTTAATCCGCCGGTATTCACCTGAAAATCTAAAGATCCACCGGTTCCATCCAAAAGAACCGTGCCGTTGAATTCGGTCACGTTGGCAATGCGGTCGATCTCTTCTTTAAGAGCCTGATATTCATTGTCCAGGTAACCGCGCTCCTGTTGACCGATGGTGTCGCTGGCGGCTTGCACGCCCAACTCCCGTAACCGCACCAGAATGTTTTGAATTTCTCCCAGACCACCTTCCGCCACCTGTATCAGGGAGATACCATCCGAGGCGTTTCGCTGCGCTTGAATCAAACCGCGGGTTTTAGCTCGAAGTTTTTCGGAAATGGCCAAGCCTGCGGCATCGTCACCCGCACGATTGATGCGGTACCCACTGGACAATCGTTCCAATGATTGATCGAGGAGCGAACGGGTTTCCCGCAGGTGTCGCTGGGACATTAACGAGGAAACATTGGTCGCAATCCGCAAGCCCATCGCAGGCCTCCCTGACTAAATTTCATCACGAAGTTATTTATAAATCGAAGCGTCAATAGGACAGCTTCTAGTGGTAATGGTAACACAAGTCGGGAAGGGGCAACAAAGATCCCCATTTACCGGATGTTGCCACAGCGTATAGTCTTTGGAGAAGAAAGAAACAATATTGAATTGAAACACTAAATTAGAGATTCAGGTTTGGTGAGCGGAGCGTCATCGTGTTGACGGCTCCGTCGATTCCCCCGGGGTAACCGCCGCATCCGGGGCAGGCGATGCCTCCACCGGAGTTGCTGGTGCGGGAGAATCGGCCCCCGCTTCTTTGACCAGAGTTTCGGCCTTTTGTGCATTCACCATCACGGCCGCCCCCAAAGCTGAGGAGTTCAACCACCAGGTGGTTTGATATTCCTTACCCTGTATGGTCAATGGCCCATCCAACTTCTGAATCAAGACGTCATCAAGGCGTTTGCTTGGGCTGGCAACCGCAATACTTAAAAGCGGTTTGGCTCTCCGCAGGTTTTGCGTGATTTCGTCCGTGGCATATTGCTCAATCTTCATGTTACGGGCCTTGGAAAACCAGTTGCCAAAAGCTTCGCTGGCTTCACCGGTGCGTGTGTCCACCCATTTGGTTTCATCAGCACCGGCCTTTTCTGCTCGCATGGCAAAAACCACGTCACCATCCTTGGACACGTCGACCTGGGAAATCTCCTGGTCCTTATAACGGAAAACGTCGCGCCGATAAAATCGAGTGGCAGCGCCCCGCAGATCCTCCACCATACCACCGGCCATGGAAACCACGGTGTTTTTGCCAACATCCAGGGCGTAGATATCCTGGCTGCCAAAGGCGCGTCGCCCCAATTTGAAATCGATGACCGTCTTGCCCTTGGCCATGATCTGAAGACTGCCACCCGAATTGTCGTGCAGGCTATACTCTTCCAGCTTGAGTTCTGCCGCACCTCCCAGGGCTCGTTTGATCGTAAAAGGATTCAAACCAGCCACCAGCTTTTCGACCTTGTCATTCCCCTTAAAACGATCCTTACGTCCATTCGCCTCGTGACTGGTATAATCGACCCAAAAGCCGTTTGATCCATCCGGCGTGATGACGACGTCTGCATCCTTGCCGCTGTACACCAATTTTTCAAATTCTCCGGACCCGATGCGGGCCCATGTGACGTCCGCGTCCGCGGATTTATCCCCATCCAGTGATGCGTAGAAAGCCAAACCCAAACTCACCAACAGGAAGGCAAATGAAACCAATATTCCACGCTTCATCGGGATTTTCTCCTACGACTGATCAAACCTGTCGCCACAAAACCAGCCCCCAGCACCAGCAGGGGGACCGAAAAAATGGCGCCATAAAAAACATAGACGTCTTTGGCATGGGAGTGAAGAAGTTTGGTATCCTCTTCCGTTTCAACTTCGCCACCCTTGTCCATTTCGCCGAGCAGCCAGCGCAGGCCATCCATAATCATCAATTGATTGCCTGGATTCCGCAGCACGGCATCCGTAAACGCCGACGATGCGCCATAGGCCAGAACTCTCGCCGTATCTTTCATGCCGTCACTTTTGCCGGTGCTTTCGACGGCGGCTCCTAACACAAATGTCCCTTTGCGCTCCGGCCCCTGGTCAAAGCGAAAGTTCCGATTGGCGTCGTTGAATGAGTCGGAAAAGGACTTGATGGTTTCAAAGGTTTTCCACTTTTCATTCTTGGGACCCAGTTCAAAATACCCGGTCTGAGCCATTAGAATCTGCACCCGATCGTCGTTACGGGCCAGATTAGACACCGATGGGTGCGAGCCAAAGGCGTTGGTATAAATAAACCAGCGATCCACTTCCGTGCGGGTCACCGCCACAAATTTTTTGTCGTTGGCCACCCGTTCCCGATGAAATACCAAGCCGATTTCATCCAGATATTGCAGCAGAGGATCCCGTTCACTGGAAGCCATAAAGACATCCTTGGTGTCAATCCCAATACCGGCATCCAGGAGAACCAGCATTTTACCGCCAGCGGCCACGTAGTCCCGGATCGCAGCAACTTCTTCAGCCAGAAAGGCCGAGGTTGGACCAGCGATCACCAGCAGTGCAGCATCATCGGGAATCTTATTCAGACTGCCTTCCTGGCTGCCAAAGATGCGCAGGGTATAACTCTGAGCTTTCAGAGCCTGTTCCAGTCCGGTGATGGAGCGAAACGGATCTTTCGAACCATCGTCCCAGGTCAATTCTCCATGCCCCCGTGTAAAATAGGCGGTACGCAGGGGAGAGGTCATGGCGGTGACCGCTTTGACAAACATTCCATCAAGTTTGCGCAACGGTGTGCGGGCACTGCGAAGATTGTCCCCAATGGCCAGACGTTCGATGCGTTCACCATATTTCATGACAATCTGGCCGTTTTTAGAGGCTTTGAGTTCTTCCGCCTTGGCGGGGTTGATGTCCTTGTCGTAATAGTGGACAGCCACCTGGGGATTGACAGCCTTAATTTTTTCAAAGTACCCAGCCACCAGCGGTCGGACTTCGTTGTTGCGGGGGTAGAACAGCGAGATTTCCAGAGGGTCCTTCAATCCCTTGACGATATTACGGCTGGCTTCCCCTGGTTCTGTCACTTTGAAATAACTGACATCGCGGCTGATATTCTTCGCGGCGGCAAAATAATTAAAAGCAACCAGCGACGCCAGCAAAGTGCCCACCATCAACCAGGCTTGGCCCATCGCCAGGACACGGCGAGGTTCGGCAAATGCCCCCTTGCCCGAACGACTCCAGGAAACCTCCAGGCCGATACCGCTGGCAAGGCTGAGAACCATAAGTACGGTCCATATCGCCAGCATGACTTTCTGGACTGGTGTTTCCGGAATGCCGCTGTCTCCCAGCATCCGGCCATAAGCGAGATAACCGACAAGGGCCAGTAAAACACCCCCCTGCCAATAGGACAGATATTTCCACACCAGACCTTCCCGATCCAGTTGTTCCCGCTGGGCTTGCCGTCGGAGCAGCAAGGAGCCTATCCAACTCACCAGACAAAGGGCAAAGCCCGCTCCTGTCATGGCCCAACGGAGCTTGGGAGATGACACATATCGTTCACTGGCAAAAAGCAGCGCCAATCCTAAAAAAAGTACCGGTAAGCGGAGACCGCGAGCCAAACTCATCCTTGTAACCTCCTGGACTCCAGTGCATGCACCGATGCCTCTGTGAAAAAGAAGATCAGGCTCAGATAGTAAACAATGTCCTTGCTGTGAATCATGCCGCGGGAAAAGGGGAAAAAGTGGTCATTGTGTATGGCCAGGTACGAAAAGAAGTCCCGGAACGGTTGGTCCACCACACCTGCCAGAATCCACAGGATCAGCATGAGCACCGTCATGGCCGACCCTAAAATCCCCGCCACCAATTGATTAGGAGATAACACCGAGGCAAATAGCGAGATCGCCAGAGTAGCTCCCCCCAGCAGGATCACCCCGAGGTAACCCGACGCCAGATGCCCCCAGGACACTTTTCCTTCGATAAGGACCAACAGCGGCAGGTGAAGGGTCAGGGCCTGCAGCAGGACAAAAAACATAAAAGCCGAGAGTAACTTGCCATAGACAATCTGGCGTTCGGAAATCGGTGAGGTATAGAAGAGGACAATCGTTCCGGATTGTTTTTCTTCCGCCAGCAGACGCATCGCCAGAAAAATCCCCGCCACCATGCTGATTCCACTGCTGAAATAGAAAAAGTCCGCGAGAACATCCGCCGTAAATTTGGGTTTGTCGCCGATGGCAAATGCCTTGAACAATAACCCATTGATAATGAGCGCCACGCTGGCGATCAGATATCCCATCCAGGTGGTAAAAAATGCCCCCAATTCCCGTCGCGCAACCAACAACATTTTATCCATGTGTGCCCCCTTCGTGCCCGGATCGGATCAGTTTCATGAAAATATTTTCCAGGCCATCCTCAAAACGCCCCACCTCCAACACGCGGCCACCACGCTGTACCAACCAGGCGGTCAGCTCGGCCCGCACATCACGATCAGCCTCCACCATCAGCTCGGTGACATCGTTGGCTTCTTGAACCGTGGCGCTGGTGATTCCGCCAATCTGCCGAAGGTCGTCCGTCCCACCTGGCAGCGGCGCTGCTAGCTGCACACGGACCTTCATGGCGGACGAGTAGGATTGCCGCAATTTCTTTTCACTGCCCTCTGCCACCAGATGCCCACGATCGATCACCAGAATCTTGTCACAGGTCTGGGTGATCTCCGACAGGATGTGACTGGACAGAATCACGGTGTGCATGCCTTTTAATCCCAGGATCAGATCCCGCATTTCCACGATTTGCACGGGGTCCAGACCATTAATCGGTTCATCGAGAATCACAATGCGGGGATTATGGACCAAGCTTTGGGCGATACCCACCCGCTGGCGAAAGCCGTGGGAAAGTTCTCCCAGACGGAAGGTCAGGACCTCTTCGAGATTGGTCCGGGCCACCACCTGATTCACGCGGCTTTCCACCTGATTGGGAGGAACATTTTTAAGGCGTGCCACAAACCGCAGATAGGACATCACAGTCATTTCGTTATACAGGGGCGGTGTATCCGGCAGGTAACCGATCACCTCCCGCACCCGGTGGGGTTCTTCCGTCACGGAAAACCCCTGAATGGTGGCACGGCCGGAAGAGGGTGTTAAAAAACAACCCAGCACCTTCAATATGGTGCTTTTTCCAGCACCGTTCAATCCCAGGAGACCAACCACCTCTCCATCACCGATATGAAAGCTCAAATCGCTGATGGCCCTATGTTCCCCATAAAACTTGCTCACGTTTTCCACATGAATCATGCGAGGACATCCCTGTACTGAAAATTTTGATGACTGTTTGCTTTTGCCATTTAAGCAAGAGGGACGGCTGGTGGCAACAAAAATGTAGAGGTTTTAGGGTCTTATAAATCTACTGATAGACACCGGGACGACGAAAGCGGAAAATGTAGGCATTACGTCAATCGCTTAATCATGCCCCCTGGCACGCGGAGCAAACCATGGCCCAATCGTCCTTTCGTATTCTCATTGCGGAAGACAACGTCAAATACCACCGCATCTATAAAGCCACTCTGGAGGATGCGGTCCCCGGTTCGACGGTATCCTTTGCGGAGGATGGCGAACAGGCACTCGCCCGTATCCGGGAGATGCCGGACCTGGACCTGCTGATTGCAGACCTGAATATGCCGCGGGTCACCGGCGAGCAATTGATTGAAGTTCTGCGGGGAGAGCCCCGCTACGACAGCCTTCCCATTGTGGTACTTACCGGCACCACCGACCATATGACCCAGACACGCCTGCTTGAAAAAGGTGCCAACGACTTTATCGAAAAGGGTTCTCCCCCGGAGATCCTGATTGCCCGCATCCGCACCCAACTGCGTAGCAAGGAGGCGATGGACCGCATCGCCGCTATGACCCTGGATATGGAGATGTTCACCAGCGGCGTCTTACATGATATCCGCAACATCGAAACCGCCATTTCCTGCCTGGCCCACTTGATTAAGACACAGGTAGAGGATGATCCTATTGCGCATCGGGAGTCCATCGTCGCAGACCTGGACAGCCTGCTGGAACAATCCTCCCGTATCAGCTCCTATGGCTCCCAGATTATCCAGCAAGTCAAGGAAACCCAGCACACCTTAAAACCATCTCCTGTGGAGATTACCACCGCACTGGGTTTTGCCTCCTCCTCCGTGACGAAAAGCCATCCAGACCTGAAGGATGATCTCTACACCATCGAAGGCACACTACTGCCGGTGGTGGCGGACACCCATTTTCTCAACCTGGTATTTCTCAATCTGATGCAAAATGCCGTCAAATATTCGCGCCCCGGAATCACCCCCCATGTGACGATCTCCCAAACATCGACCGCTGGGGCAGCTGGAGGTCAGAGCGTGGTCCTCACGCATT
>JAKQGS010000283.1 GCA_029556045.1 Pseudomonadota bacterium
GACGGGCGATGCCGGTGATGCCGCGATACTGGTCATCGAGATCCATGCCGGGTCCAGCGGAGGTGGCAGCCACGGTGTAACCGGTGGCGGGGCTCCAGTGACCGATGACCGATTTTTTGTCAGCCAAATAGGCTTTGGTCACGCCGTATCCTGGATAGGGGGCGCGATCGGCAGCCAGGGCGCCATCGAGATAATAATTGCCTTCGAAAGCGACGTGGGCGTTGTTGTGTTTGTCATAGACCAGGGCATTGTACATACCGGAGCGGATGTGATCGGGATCGCCGGCGGCATCGATGGTGGTGACACCAAGGATGTGGACGATACCGGAGGAATCGGGCCAGGTCTGGCCATGGTCGAGGGATTCGGTGAAGTAAACGTCAGAGGCCTGATCGCAAACGGCCACGCCGACTTTGCCGTCTTTGCCGGTGTTGACAACGCCGGCATAGACGTCGCCGTCACCGCCAAAGGGTTTCAGATCGATGGAGGTGAAGCCCGGGCGCGGATTACCGAACACCACGACCTGGGAGAAGGTCAAGCCGCCATCCTGGCTGTTCTTGTAGAGGACCGCATCGCCCCAACCGTCATAGAGGAGGAGGTGGATGACGCCTTCTGCGGAGATGGCCATGTCGGTGTTGAGGACGTTATTGGGTCCTGCGACGGGGTTTTCATCGAACCAGTAGAGGGAATCGAACTGGGCGGAGCCAACCGCGGATTCTTCGAACAGGGTGGCGCCGGTGCCCCAACCGCCAAAAGTGAACCAGGGAATGTGTTTGGAGTTGGCGAAGACCATGTAGCGGCCATCGGGCAGCTTGTCGACGCAGGCTTCACCAAAGTCCGCTTTGACCTCTGTGGTGGTACCGTCGGTGAGGTTTTTGTAACGGACATGAGGCATGGTATAGTCGGCGTTAACCGGGTCGGAACTCCAGGTGTAAGTGAGGGCGGTTTCGCCCGTGACCGGATCGACGTGGATCATGCGCGGCAGATTGCCGTACCAGCTCTGAAAGTCCATGGTGTTATCATCGACTTTGGTGCCGGGGGTCTGGGCAAAGACTGCTGCGACGACCGCAAAGGTGAGTAACAAAGCGAGAGCAAGTTTCTTCATTTTTTGTCTCCTGTGATGGGTTAAAAAAATGGGACTGCTTGAGATACGGTTAAAGTAGAGATAGAATCAGGTCGTCACCTCCTTATTTCGGGTTGGTAATTTTTGAATTAATCATGGGTAGATAGAGATCAGAGAGAGTGTGTGGGGTAAATGTGCGCTGCAAGCTCATGTGCACCCTGTCTTTGCTAAAACAAGTTTTTTTTGCAACAAAACATTCTGAGTAATGTAGATATTATAACTCTTTTTGTCAAGTAATAATTTGAAATTTTTACTAAAAAAAAAGCTTCATTCAATATAGCCATGTCGGGCTTTGACAATGGAGACCGGGGCATAGATCGGAGGAGTTGGCAAGGTATCGTTCAATAAGAAATAGCACCACTTATCAGAATGGCACTATTTTATCAACATCCAGCGTGTTTCGTCGTGATTTTACCGATTTTGACCGCACCTGTTAAAACATCACATGAAGGCTGGAAAATTTCCCAGATCAGCACGGTGACAAAAATTGTTAGTTCTTTTGACTGGAATAAAAATGATGAATTATCTCTTGACTCGTATTGATTTTATTAGTAAACTCTGTTAGTTTGATTATAAAAAAAACTAACTATGCTAATCCTCTTCGTGGAGCGATCATAAAATATATGAAGTCATTGATTCGGTTGTTCCTATACGGTTTTTATCTTTACGGAGCGATCCTTTTCATCCTTTATCCCTGCACCGCTTCTGCCGGGCCGGATTCCACGGTTGTTCGCATCTTCGAAGAGCAGATGATCCATTTCGGCGATGCGGCACTGTATGAAACCGCCGACATAAAAGCCGAGGAGGGGGGACGCATCATTCGCCGCAAAATCAGATTGCCTTCCTTCTCACAGCCCATGCGCATCACCGCCCATCTGCTCATCTATTCCACCATTCAACCCG